>NZ_CP055153.1:6600000-6799362 GCF_014075995.1 Adhaeribacter radiodurans
GAGCCATTGTTACCGGTAATATCTACCAGAGTGTACATTACGGCATTATTGGCTTCGGAATACTGTTCGCTGGAAACACTAATGTATCCGACGTAAAAAATGTAAAATAGCGTTCGGGAAGTAGGTTTTCGAATAATATAAATTTCACTTTGCGAATTTATATTCCAAGAGCCATTGGAAATAAGTATATTGTTTTTATTAAAAATACCCTGCTGGTTAGCCGATAAAAGTACCTGACCAGCCGTGTTGGAATATGTATAAGTAGAGAACCCTTCTTCGGTTCCTGCGTTAATAATTTCCGGTGAACCTTGCTTAAAATCTAAACCGTAACCATTCCCCAAATACCAAATAGTTGCTTCGTTTTGCGCATAACCAGGCACCGCGAGAAGCACCAATGTAATAAGGAGATAAACTTTTCGGGCGATAAGTTTTAGCGGTAGCATTTCTTTCGGGTATTTAGAAGTAATATAGGAAAGAACTGGTATTGGCGTATCCTGCTGCAAGTTTCTTTAAGAAAAAAAATTAAGAGGACCACATTTTAAGGAAGTCAGGTGCTGACGAGAAGTAAATTTAAAATAGATTAAGTAGAAGTGTGATTGCCAAAGAATAAAGTAGGATAGAGAATTCTGGATTTTAAGTTTTTTGCTTAAACAGGGAAGAAAATTAAAGCGGCCTGCTCACCAGAACAGGCCGCTTTAATCTATTTTCTAATTATTTACTAATTTTTTTACCAGGCAACAAAACTTGAAAAGCAAATCCTAAAGATTAATTAGTATTACCATCTCAGTAATTATAACTAGTCTATAAAATTAAAAACCGCTTTCCGGTAGGCTGAATGGGCCTTGCCGGAAAGCGGTTTTTAACTTACTTAATAAAAAGTACTAGGATTCGGGAATAAAGCTAACTGTTTTCAGGTAAGCGCGCCCGCCTGGTTGCACAGGTTTTATTACTAAATACACGTCTTGTAATTGACCGTTTGTCGCGTTTTTCTGTACTGGTACACTGGCCGTTACTTTTTGCCGGTTATCGGCAAAATCAACCGTGGTTTGCCCAATGATAGTACCATTTGCTTTGCCACTACGTAACTCCACCTGGTATTTGCCCGGTCGTCCACTGCCAAAGCCAGCTAACTCAATGCGGCTAATACCGGTTAAATCCAGTTGTTCGCCTTTAATGTAGCCTTCGGTATTGGGTAAAGTTAAGTAACGAGCACCAGCGGAGTCTTTAGGCGCAAAGCCTTTTACTTCGCGGAAATCCGACACATCCATGGTGGTATTGCGCAAGTAAATAGCCTGGGAACCGGAAAGAGGTTGAATACCGGCGCCACCAGCATCGGTGTAGGTCGCCATTAACCGGAATACATTATTTTGCTTTTTCTCTTCGTTTATGCTAGGTACAATCTTACCAACTGCTGGTAAACTAGGTTTGTTACTATCCGCATTAGCCAGCGATAAAATAAAGGTAACAATTTGTCGTACGTCGCCTTCTTTCATGGTTAAGTGAGCTGGCATTACGTTTTCGCCCCAAACACCGCCGCCACCTTTGATAATTTTACCAATCAGGTAATCATGTGCGCGGGTATCTTTCTGGTACCGCTTGGCTACATCGGTGAAAGCTGGCCCAATAGATTTTTCAGTAATACTGTGGCAAGCTTTACAATCGGAGTTCATCATCAGGTTTTTGCCCAAAATAGCTTCTGAAATTACCTGGTGACCAGTAGAAGCCGCCGCCATGTCGCGACCTTGAATATAATCAGTAGAAACAAACAAGTTTTTCGGGTCTACTTTCGCTCCTTCATCTACTACCTTTACCGAATAATTAACCGGTTTATTAGGGAAGTAGAAAGATTTATTGCCCTGAATGGCGATGTTTACTACGGGTTGTTCATTACCAGCATAAACTGTTACCACGTTGCTGCTGCTGAAAGCTTTCTTGTCGTCCAGTACTTGTACCTGCACTTTATAATCACCGGCTTTATTCAGGGTGTATTTCAGGCTAGGCTCTTTAGTTTCTTTTTTAATATCGCCAATACTCCACACGTAAGTTAAATTATCTTTTTCCGGATCGGTAGCTTTTACGCTGGCAGTAAAGGTAAATGGCAAGTTACCGTTCAGGTTGTCGATGTCTAAAGTAGATACTTTGGGCGGACGGTTACCAGCTAAGTAATCTACGCGCGAGATACCAGCATCGGGGTTTTTCGAGAACCAGCCTTTACCGTATTCCAATAAGTAAAGCCGGCCATCCGGACCTACTTCCATATCAATAACCGCCGCTAATTTGGCGTTTTGCATAAAGGGCTCCATTTTATCGTAGTTATTATCCTTATTTAAGGTTACTACTTTTATCCAGTCGCGGATCCATTCGTAAATAAAGAGCTTGCCGTTATAATAATCGGGGTAACGGGTTTCTTTCGGATACATATCGGAGTAATAAACCGGACCTGCCATGGCATTACGGCCACCAGTGCCTACCTGCGGGAATTCTGGCGATTCAGCGTATGGATACCAGATAAAGGCTGGCATAGCTGGAGGTAATTCAGTTAAACCTGTATTGTTGCGGGAGTTATTAATCGGCTTGGCCGGATTGAAAAGTTCACCACTTTTACCAGTAGCGTAATCAAAAGCCCGGTAAGGGTAATTATTACCGATAAATAATGGCCAGCCAAAGAACCCGGCTTTTTTGGCCTGGTTTACTTCGTCGTACCCGCGTGGTCCGCGGGTAGCCATACTGTCTTCGCGGGCATCGGGTCCTACTTCGCCCCAGTACAAAATGCTATTCTTCTGATCGACGGAAATACGATACGGGTTACGATGACCCATGGTGTAAATTTCCGGGCGGGTTTTAGCTGTACCTTTCGGGAATAAGTTACCTTCCGGAATTTCGTAAGTACCATCAGGTTTTACGCGGATGCGCAGAATTTTACCGCGTAAATCGTTGGTATTGCCCGAAGACCGGCGAACATCGTATTGAATATGACCAGGAATATCGTTTAAAGGAGCAAAGCCCGAGCTTACGTAACGGGCATTAGGTTCGTTAAAAGGGGTAGAATTATCGCCGGTAGAAAGATACAACAACTTATCAGGGCCAAACGCAATAGAACCACCAGTATGGCAGCAAATTTCACGTTGTGAATAAAGCTGCAGAATCATTTTTTCTGATTTACGATCCAAAGAATCGCCCCGGAAAGTAAACCGGGATAAACGGTTTACTGAGGTATCGGCGGGACTGTAATAGAGATAAACGTAATTATTGGTTTTAAAATCCGGATCGGCCGCTAAACCTAGTATTCCTTCTTCGGCATTAACGCCTTTGGTATTCGTCCGAAAGTACACGTTTAGCGCGCCTACTTGTTTTACTTTTTGCTCTTTCTGGCTGTACAGCATGAGTTCGCCGCGGCGTTGCGCTACTAAAACATCCAGGTTAGGCAATATGGCCATTTCGGTAGGCTCGTTGAAGTTGCCCTGATCCAGTAAGGTTTTTACGAAACGATCATCTTCCGGTACGTTTTGAGTTTTAGCTTTGGCATAATCTAAAGGTTCGTTCTTCCCAATAGCATAACGAAGTCCTCCTAAAACGTGCTTCAGGTATTGTGGATCCGTATACGATTCATCGGTATGGCCTAAACCGGTATAAAATGCGCGCCCGCCATCGTACTCGTGGTACCAGGCTATCGGATGGTTTTTGCCATTTTTGCCGCCTTCGTAGGTGCTTTCATCCAGGTTCATTAACACCTTAATGTCCGGGTTTATTTTTTTGTAGCTGTACCATTCGTCCCAGCGCTTCCATTTTTTAGGAAGATGTTTAG
Source organism: Adhaeribacter radiodurans (assembly GCF_014075995.1). Taxonomy (NCBI): domain Bacteria; kingdom Pseudomonadati; phylum Bacteroidota; class Cytophagia; order Cytophagales; family Hymenobacteraceae; genus Adhaeribacter; species Adhaeribacter radiodurans. The sequence goes on from NZ_CP055153.1 coordinate 6,603,806, forward strand.
TAGCACCATTCTTGCGGTCAATCACCTGTACAACCGCATTCTGTTGCTTCGGATGGTTCAGAAAGTAAGCACCTACCAGTCGGCCGTACCAGCCCCAATCGTATTCGGTGTCGGCAGCAGCGTGAATTCCCATAAAACCACCACCTGCCTGGATATACCGTTCAAAAGCTGCTTCTTGGTAATTGTTTAACACATTACCAGTAGTGCTTAAGAAAACCACGGCGGCATATTGCTTTAAATTAGAGTCGTTAAAAGCAGTTGAATCGGTAGTGGTATCCGCGTCCATATCGTTTTCGCGGGCTAATTGAAGGAGAGCAAGCTGGCCTTTGGCAATAGAGGCATGGTGATAACCAGCGGTTTTACTAAAAATTAAGATTTTCGGCTTTACTACTAATTTGCTGAAAGTAAATAATGCCAGAATCAAAATGGCAAAAGTACTTCCGGCTACAAGCCGCCAGGTATTTTTAATTTTCATTACTTTTTTTATTAATCTATTTAGTATTTGTTTGTTTTTACGTGTTCTTACGGTTTGTTACAGGAGACAACAGGGTGTTAGGTCATACTACTATTTACGAAACTAAATTTTCGTCTAAGTTAACTCATTTCAGAATAATTATAAAAACTGATTTTATTTACCTAAGGTTATCTCTTTCTTTTCCCGAATTTACTTTCTATAACGCGTAAACCTACTCTTATAAGGTGTTTTGCTCAAAATGTTAGTTTAAAGCAGATAGGTGGAATTTTTGAGGGCGGAATTCTTTAAATAAAACTCAATGTTTAACGGGTTTTAGTTTAAATGATTTACTTAATTAAGCATAATATTGTATAATTTACAAAATAAATAAAATTCAATCTTTAATGATAAAAAATATTGCGCCGATTAGTTTTAAATTATTTATTTTTAGACAAATTTCAGTTTACCACATCATACTTTAAACAAAGCTTTAATGAAGATTAGTCTAAAAAAAGTAAAACTGTTAGCCTTATTTGCTTTAGCCGTTTCTGCCTCGTATGCGGGTACCCTAAAGGTCCGGCAAACTACTGGGAAAAGCGATAATACGTTAACTGCCGCAGAAAAGAAAGCAGGTTACACTTTGCTTTTCGATGGAAAAACCATTAATCAGTTTCGCGGTTTTCGCAAAGAAAATGTGCCAGCCAGCTGGGGCGTAGAAGACGGTGCTATTACGTTAGTAGGGAAAGGAGCGGGCGATCTGATTACTAAAAACCAATACGAAAATTACGAACTGTTGCTCGACTGGAAAATCTCGGAAGGCGGTAACAGTGGTATTATATATAATGTGTCCGAAGATCCGCAGTACGAGGCTACTTACCATACCGGCCCGGAAATGCAGGTACTCGATAATGATAAACACCCCGATGCGAAACAAGGTAAAAATGGTAACCGCCAGGCCGGCGCTAATTACGACATGATTCCTCTGTCGGCGCCAGCTGTAAAGCCAGTTGGCCAATGGAACCACGTTAAGTTAGTAGTAAATAAAGGCCATGTAGAGCATTGGTTAAACGGCAAAAAAGTAGTAGAATACCAATTAGGCAGCCCTGAGTGGCAAGCTTTAGTAAAAGAAAGCAAGTTTGCTTCTATGCCAGGATACGGTAAAATTAAGAAAGGCCATATAGCCTTACAGGATCACGGCGATAAAGTTTGGTATAAAAATATCAAAATCCGTCAGCTATAGTAAGCTGCCAGGATTATAGTACGCAATCAATGAGATGATACTTTAATCTATCATAACTCTTCCACATTAAAAAACTCTAAACTTAAATCATAATGAACGACAACATTAACAAAAATGCATTGTTTTATGGGAGTTGCTTTGCCCTTATTACTACTGGATTATCTTATTCAATCAGGGCCGGTATTCTAACTCAACTTCAGGCGGATTTTAATCTTACCGAAACCCAATTAGGACTTATTAATTCTATGTGGTTTTTTGGTTTCCCTATTTCCATGGTAATAGGTGGGTTAGTTTATCATTCGTTAGGGCCCAAAAACATCATGAGGATAGCTTTTGTGGCGCACACATTGGGAGTGTTGCTTACCGTTTTTGCTACGGGTTATGTGAGTTTACTTATCTCCATGTTGTGTATAGGTTTAGGTACGGGCTGTACAGAAGCAGCTTGTAATCCAATGATTGCCGACATGTATTCCGGGGTAACCATGAACAAAATGTTAAACAGGTTTCACATGTGGTTTCCAGGTGGGATTATTATGGGTTCACTAATTTCCAAGTTTATGAGCGATGCCGGTTTAGGCTGGCAGGCCCAAATGGGAGTAATTATGATACCAGCTATTGCTTATTTTATTTTGTTCTTAGGAAAAACTTTCCCTAAGCCTCATGTAGAAGTGGCTACTTCACTTGGTCAGAATATAAAAGCTATGCTTAGCCCGTTATACATCTTCTTGATTGTATGTATGGCTCTTACTGCTATATCTGAATTTGGACCTGGCCAATGGGTAGGAATTATATTGGGCAGTAGTGGTGCCGACCCAATGTTAATTTTAGCTTTAACTGCGGGATTAGTAACAATAGGCAGATTTTTCGCCGGTCCAGTGGTAGCAACTCTTGGTCAAACGGGAGTATTACTGTTTGGCGCCATCTTTACCGCTATTGGTATTTATATGTTTAGTACTGTAACGGGTTCTATGGCGTATGTGGCAGCTGTTATTTATGCTTTGGGTTATTGTTATTTCTGGCCAGTAATGGTAGGGGCTGTAGCCCAAAGAGTTCCATTAAGCAGTGCGCTTGGTATGTCCATCATCGGGGCTGTAGGAATGTTTTCTTCTGGTATTTTTCAGCCAATTATTGGTGGCTGGATCGAAGGTTCCAATGCAGCATATACCGCTCAGGGACTTACCGGAAGTGCTTTAGAATTAGCTACTGGTCAGGCTACCTTGCTTAAAATGCTTTCTTTTCCGGCTATTTTAATTGTGCTGTTTACCATTTTGTTTTTCTGGCAAAGAAATTCCAAAAAAACCAAAGAAATGCAAATGGCTGGTCATTATTAATTTTAAAAAGATCAGTAACAAATGTGATCTTAATATTAAAAAAGAAAAGGCTGCTGGAACACTGGCAGCCTTTTCTTTTTAATTGCAGAAAATATCGAAGCCATTGAGGTAAAGCGGATCAATACATCCTCGGAGAGATATCTTGTTTTGTTTTTATAATAAAATACAAGAAAGTGTATTACTTTATACCTTGAGTAGATAATAAATTTAAAAATTAGAGGCTTGTTATTAAAAATCAAGTAAGACGATGATGTAAATCAGCTTTAGTTACCATAACATTAAATATATTTAACGTTAAAATAGAAAACATTCTTTCATTATGAGTCCTTTAAGAATTTTTTGTGTAGTAATGGCCCTAGCCTTCTTGTATGCTACAGCCGTGCAGTATAACGATCCGGATCCTTATTATTGGATGCCCATTTATCTTATTCCGGCGGTTATATCCCTATTAATTTTCTTTGGGCGCGGCAACAGCCTGAAACCAGTACTTTTAATTTTAGCCTTAATTTATCTGGCGGGAACGTATTATATGTGGCCTGCCCATTGGGAAGGGGTTGCTTTGCAACATGGCATGAAAACCATAAACATTGAAGAAGGCCGCGAATCGTTGGGCCTTGCAATTGCTGGTTTTACTTTGGTAGTTTACTTTTTGGCCTTAAACCGGCACAAGCACATTATTACTTAACTCTTTCTGTAATTTAAATCAATAAAAAAAGCCGGTAACCACCGGCTTTTTTTATTGATTAACCAGTAGCTATATTGGGTAGCTTAAGCAACATCTTTATTATTATTTATGCGTACTCGTAGGCAAAACATTTTCAATCGTATTTTCATATGAAGTATACTTTACTATTAATTTTTTTGCCTTTAGTTCTGCCAAGTATTACACTCGCTCAAACTACTTCGGAGCCACAAGAACTGGAATCCGATCGGCCTACTTTTAGCCAAGGAGCCACCATAGTGCCGCACAAAACCATTCAGATTGAAACCGGCCTGGAATACCGGAAAGATGAAACAAAAGAAGAGCAGGAAAAAGATTTTATATATCCTACTACCTTAATCCGGGTAGGAATATTGAAAAAAGTTGAACTACGGTTTAACGTAGATTTTGAGCAACAAAAGCACCAATACATTGAAGGAAATACTGCGCCAGGTCAACCGGGAAAATTAAAAGGGCTTGATAACGTGCGGGTAGGTACTAAAATAGCATTAGTAGAAGGAGAAGGGGCTATGCCTTATATAAGCGTTTTAGGTAATGTAACTTTACCCGTAGGCAGTAAGAATCTTCGTCCGCCGCATGCCGCGCCAGAAGTCCGGTTGCTATTTAAAAACGAACTTACTGAAAAGTTGAATCTACAATACAATGTGGGTTACCGGAAGCATAAAGACCAAGAAGAGTATCGTGGCGAAATGATATACAGCGTTAATGCTAATTTTAAACTAAACGATAACCTCCAGACCTTTGCCGAGTACGAAGCCACCAAAGCTGTGAATCAGCCGGTAGATAGTAGTATTAATGGTGGTTTTATGTATAAAGTACTGCCTAACTTACAACTGGATGTATTTAGCGGAACCAGCGTATCCGAAGCAGCGCCCGATTTTTATATTGGAGGGGGTATAACTTGGCGCATTCCTCGTTAATGTTGGCTGTTATTTCAGATAGATTATAGTAATTAGTAATACCCAAACTCTTAATTAACTGCCATAAGGATTACAAAGAATGAAACCTAGTACCAGGTTTCATTCTTTGTAAAATACTCTTAGAGTAAATACTACTTGGTACCATTAGATTGTATCAGTAGTATTTAAATTTTGAATCCCTCAGGAGGAAACTATTTGGCTAGGTAGCTCAATAGTTTCCTCCTGAGGGACTTGATATTATCTGTAAACCTCTTGCTCTTGTTGTAAATGTGCCAGCATTATATCAAATACTTGAGTGGGCTCGATAGAATCAGTTGGAAGCAGGTTTTTATTTTTTGTTATAAACAAAGGTCCGTTGACAGGCGATTCTGGTTGGCGACCATGTGAGCCACCTACCAAAGTAGCATCCAGCGGAATAATATCCATAAGCATCCGGAAACCGAGTTTTTTCTTTAATACTTTAAACCCTACTTTAGGCATAAGCATTTTAATTTCCGGATTGGTAAACATTTCTACCGGGTCGAAACCGGGCTTGCGGTGAATATCAATAACACGGGCAAAATCCGGAGCTTTGGCATCATCCAACCAATAATAGTAAGTAAACCACGAATCTTTATCTGCAATAGCTACTAATTCACCGGCCCTTTCATGGTCGATGTGGTAAGCTGCTTTTTCTTCCGGACCCAGTACCTTCTCTACGCCGGGTACGCTTTCTATTAGTTTCCGAACTTCGGCGAGTTTGGATAGATCGTTTACATAAATATGCGCAATTTGATGATCGGCTACGGCAAAAGCTTTGCAAGTGCCTGGGTCTAACAATTCTAAGCCACGTTCTTCGCGAATGGAAATATAATTGTGCCGCCGCAAAACCCGGTTTAAATGTACGGGCTGGCTTACCTTGGCAATACCATACTCCGACAGAATAATTACCTGGGCACCCCGGCCTTCGAAATAGGTAATTAACTCGCCTACCAACTGGTCTATTTCCAGTAAGTCTTTGGCCACCCGGGCATCCTGCGGGCCATACCGTTGGGTATTATAATCCAAGTGCGGTAAATAAGCGAGCGTAAGCGTAGGATCGTACAATCTATCGGTTTCTATAGCTGCATTTGCCAACCAACGGCTGGCGTTAATGGTTGTACGGGGTCCCCAATATTCAAACAGCGGGAAAGTGCCTAACTTTTGCGTGAGCTTATCGCGTAGGTCCATGGGGTAAGTGTAGCAATCTGGCATTTTACGGCCATCGGCTAAATACTGCGGTCGGGGAGTAACTGTATAATCGGCGGTGGAATTCATGGCATACCACCAGTTAATGTTAGCGCAAGTAAACGTAGGATCTTGTTCACGGGCTACTTCCCAAATTTTAGGCGCTTGTACCAGTTTATTAGATTGGTGCCAGTTGCGGATTTCGCACACATCCCGGAAATACCAACCATTGGCTACAATACCGTGTTCGCTGGGCCACTTGCCGGTAAGATAAGTAGATTGTACGGAACAGGTAACGGCTGGCAATACATGGCCAACGGACGCTAGCTTGGCATTATCCGACCATTTTTTTAAAAAAGGAGTATTTTCGCCAATGGCGGCAGGAGTTAATCCTACTACATCCAGAACTACTGTTTTACGCATTTTATTCTTGCTCTAATAACAAAACTATATAAGCAATAAGTCTTGTGTTTAAATAAAAGTAATTATCAAAGAGTACAACGGTTTGTTAACTGAACTAAGTGTATTATTTATAATTTACTGGTTCAGGCATTATCTACCTAAATCAGTAGCACTATTTAGTTATAAAAGAAAAACTAGCCGTGATTATTAATCTAACCTTATTCTGGCCATTGTGCTAATACCCAGGATAGTTCGCGCTCAATAGAAGCTCCCAAATCTTGTTTTAGCTCACCGGGTAAAACTCCCCAGGTATAAGTTTCTACTTCTAAATGTTTGGTTACCGGGTTATCAGGTAATAATTGTAAGGTTTTAATTATCTCGTCTTGGGTAGATTGCAGGCGGTTAAACCTATCTACAAAAATAGGAACGTGAAAATGAGTACGCCATTCGGTAGCCTCTGCATCCTGAATATGCTCCAGTGCCGGAGGTAAATCGGGGTATTGCACAATTGAACCATCCGCATTTTTTACTAAAACCTGATGCAGGTAAGTAGATTCTACGAAAGGCTGAAATGCTTGCTTTATTTCTTCGCGCTCTTCACTATCGCCCGAAAATTGAGCTTTTAGAGCTGCACTAATTTGTATCTTACCCACTTGAATGCCTGCTTCTGCTAGTTGTTGCAAAACAGTTTGCGGTTCTTCGTAGGCCAAGGCAAAATGGCACACATCGTAGCACAACTGAATGTGCGTTTTAGTAATTTTTTCGGCCTGATCCGCTGATAAACCAAGTTGAGTTCCCAGATAATCAATAGTTACCGGTAAAAGCCAGCTTTTGTAATAATTTAAAAATTCAGCGGCGTTTTCCAGTAAACCGTCGGGTTCCGGTTCTATATCAATATGAATGGTTTTGCCGGTTTCTTGTTGCAGTTGGTATAAGCTTTCTACCAGCCTAGCCATATGGGTAGTGGCTTGCTCTAAAATTTCTTCGGTATGCGCCGGATCATTGCCCAGCCAGGGTTTATAAGATAGCGGCGAGGTGGAGATACCGCCGTCCATACCTTCGGGAAGTAATTCGGCCAGTATACGACTCAAGCGTTGGGTGTATTCGAGCCGAGCCTCAGTCGTCCAATCGGGATGATGTACGGCATCTTTTACCACTTGCCCGTGAAAGCCGCCAAATGGAAAACCGTTCATGGTAAAAATATACAAGCCATTCTGTTGGAGCCAGAATTTAAATTCGGCCAGATAGTTTTGAGTAATTATATCTTTACTGGCCCGGTCTGAAAGGCGCAAACCAATTCCAAAGGGTTTATCCGGTGATAAATGGGCTTTAATAGGTAAAACGTAGGTTTTAAGACTTTCGAAAACTTCGGCCCAGGTTTCGCCGGGATGGATGTTGGTGCAATAGGTTAAATGGTAGCCTTGTCCGATATTCATGAAGGATTACTTTGCTTTGTATAGAGAACTGGAAAATTAACGGGAATGAGGTAAAAAAGTAAAAAGTTAAGTTATTTATTTATGTGAATAGCCTTTTGCTGTAAGTGGACTTTTAATTAATAGCACGAAATTGGTTTAAAATCTACTACCCCAACCCCACCTTATCTGAGGTGGGTAGCTTTTCCATACCTTTTAATAATTTAAATGAGCCATTTACTTCATTCAAAAAATAATCTGCGTAAATCCGCGATTCAAAAATTACGATTTATTCCGGCGGAAACCCCGGATTTTAGTAGGTTTTTTCTCCTCAAAAGGTTTACCGGTACGCTTATCAATAACGCCTTCGTGTAAGTGTTGCTTTTTCTCGTGGAAGGCCCCTTTAAAGTCCGGATTGGCCCGCCGCTTTTGTTTATCGATTTCCTTGGCCATTTCCTGACCTTCAGCAAATTTAGTTTTCGCTATTTCTACTTCGGTCGGCAACGGTTCTTCCGGAATTGCCATATTAATAATTTTTTCAATTTCGCGGATGTGGTGCATTTCGGCTTCGGTGGCAAAAATAATGGAAGCGCCTTCCTGCTCAGCCCGACCGGTGCGGCCAATACGGTGCACGTAATCTTCGTAAATAATAGGCACATCAACGTTTATCACGTGGCTCACGCCCGATATATCAATACCCCGGGAAGCTACATCAGTAGCCACTAAAAACCGAACTTCGCCGCTTCTAAAAGCATCCATAGCGTTAATACGGGTGTTCTGGCCTTTGTTACCGTGAATAACCCGTACCGTACCGCGGGCGCTATCGTCCACAAATGCGGCTACTTTTTCGGCGTTGGTTTTGCTGCGGGTAAATAAAATAACGCGGGTAAAGGTTTCCTCGTCTTTAAATAAATAGCGCAGCATATTTAATTTCGTTTGCATATTCGGAATCTGGTATAATACCTGCGACACCGTTTCTACGGGGGTAGCCGACGGAGTTACTTCTATTTTCATCGGAAATTCGAGAAACTCAGCGGTTAAATTTTCGAGGCGCGGGTGCATGGTAGCCGAGAATAGCAAATTCTGGCGTTTACGCGGAATTACTTCCAGAATGCTCCGTATTTGCGGCATAAATCCCATGTCCATCATTTTATCAGCTTCGTCGAGTACCAGGGTTTTTAGTTCTTTTAAAACTAAATCGCCCTTTAAATAAATTTCCATTAAGCGCCCCGGCGTAGCTACCAGAATATCCAAGCCTTTTTTTATCTGTTCAATTTGGGTTTTAGGTCCAATGCCACCGTAAATTGCTAAAAAGCGTAAATCGGTATATTTAGCCAACTGCCGGATACTCTCTTCTATTTGCATGGCCAACTCGCGGGTAGGGGATAAAATAATTGCTCGCGGGTGCAGGCCTTGCGCGTACTTTACTTTCATGAGCAAGGGCAATAGGTACGCGGCAGTTTTACCAGTGCCTGTTTGCGCCACGCCCATTACATCGTGCCCGGCGGTAATAAGCGGAATGGTTTGCTGTTGCACGGGCGTAGGGGTGGTATAACCCGCATCGGCCACGGCATTTAGCAACTGGCGGTTTAGTTTAAAATCTTCAAAAGTTATAGTTGGGGCAGCTTCTTTCTCTTCCATCAAAGTAATATTTAGCACAAAGGTAAATTTTTCTCGTAGAATGATTTTTCTTCTTACGAATGTCTGTTTAGATTAATCATAAAACAGCGTTATTTTCGGAATTTTTTCCTGTCTAAAACTATTTTTGAATTGCTAACTTCGCCGCATGAAAACCTTTCTGATTAAAAATGCCCAGGTTGTAAACGAAGGTCAGATTTTTGAGGCCGATGTGTTGGTTCAAGAGGGTAGGATAGCCCGCATAGCTCCCGATTTAAATGAAACAGCGGATGAAGTAATCGATGCTTCCGGCCAGTATTTATTACCGGGAATAATCGACGACCAGGTTCATTTCCGCGACCCTGGCCTGACGCATAAAGCCGATATTTACACCGAATCAAGGGCGGCTGTAGCCGGTGGGGTTACTTCTTTCATGGAAATGCCCAATACCGTACCGAATACCGTTACTCAGGAATTGCTCGAAGAAAAATATGCCTTGGCGGCTGAGAAATCGCTGGCAAATTATTCTTTTTTCATGGGTGCCACCAACGATAACCTGGCCGAAGTACTACTCACCAACCCTAATACGGTTTGCGGTATTAAAATATTCATGGGTTCTTCTACGGGTAATATGCTGGTAGATGAAGCAAGTACTCTGGAGCAAATATTCGAGAAAGCACAATTGTTAATTGCGGTACACTGCGAAGACGAGCAAACCATCCGGGATAACATGACTTTGTACGAAGAAAAATACGGCGACGACATTCCGGTAAGTTGCCATCCGGAGATTAGAAATGAGGCCGCTTGTTTTAAATCGTCGTACTTAGCTACTAAACTGGCTCAGAGATACGGTACCCGATTGCATATTCTGCATATTTCCACGGAAGAAGAACTGGCTTTATTTCAGAACCATGTTCCTTTGGCCGAGAAAAAAATTACCGCTGAAGTGTGCGTGCATCATTTGTATTTTGATAAAGCCGATTACGAAACTTTGGGTACGCAAATTAAATGCAACCCAGCGGTAAAAGAAGCACGCCACAAAAAAGCTTTACTGGAAGGTTTACTAGATAACCGGTTGGATATAATTGCTACTGACCACGCGCCGCATACCTGGGACGAAAAGCAAAATATTTACAAAAAATCGCCTTCGGGGGTACCTTTGGTGCAGCATTCTTTACATACCATGCTCGAATTTTACCACGAGGGCAAAATAAGTTTAGAGCGGATTGTAGAAAAAATGTGTCATGCGCCGGCTATATGTTTTCAGGTGCGGCACCGGGGCTTTATCCGGGAAGGTTATTACGCTGATTTAGTGTTGGTTGATTTAAACCAAACGCATACGGTTAGTAAAGATACTCTTTATTACAAGTGCCAATGGTCACCGTTTGAAGGGAAAACATTTAAGTCGGTAATTACACATAGCTTTGTTTCGGGGCATTTGGCTTATGCGAATGGGCAGTTTAACGAAACCAAGTTCGGCGAGCGTTTATTGTTTGACCGGGAAATTATGAAGAAAAATTTTTCCGAAACGTTGAATAATTAAGGAAACCGCCTTACATTTGCAACCAATAAAAAACGGTGGTTGTAGCTCAGTCGGTTAGAGCACCAGATTGTGATTCTGGGGGTCGCGGGTTCGAGCCCCGTCTCCCACCCTAAAAAGCCTCTGCATTTGCAGAGGCTTTTTTGTTTTACCTTTTCCTGATTTAAAAAAGCAAACGCTTATATTTGCCGCACTTAAAAAGTCGATTGGCTGAAAATATTCCGGCTTTCGGCTTATCTATAATTTCTAATTTAACTAGATGAGTTTACTTGTTGTAGGTTCGGTTGCTTTTGATGCGCTGGAAACCCCTTTCGGAAAAACAGATAAAATATTAGGCGGAGCCGGAATGTTTATTGCTTTAGCTGCTTCTAATTTTGTGAAGCCAATAAATCTGGTGTCGGTAGTAGGGGGCGATTTTTTGAAATCGGATATTGCTATGCTCGAGGAACATGGCGTTAATACTGAAGGTTTGCAGATAAAAGAAAACGAAAAATCGTTTTTTTGGAAAGGCCGCTACTTTAACGACATGAACAGTCGCGAAACGTTGATTACCGAATTAAACGTACTCGGCGATTTTGACCCGGTTGTTCCCGAAAGTTACCAGGACTGCTCATATTTAATGTTGGGCAATCTGGCTCCCCAGGTACAACGCCAGGTAATCGAACGTTTGCGCAATCGCCCGAAACTCATTGTATTGGATACCATGAACTTCTGGATGAACATTGCCCTGGATGATTTGATGCAAACCATTGCTTTAGTAGATGTTCTAAGCATTAACGACGAAGAGGCGCGCCAGTTATCCGGTGATTATTCGTTAAGAAAAGCCGCCAAGAAAATTATGGCAATGGGCCCGAAATTTCTGATTATTAAAAAAGGAGAACATGGCGCCTTATTATTTCACCAGGATCAGGTGTTCTTTGCGCCGGCCTTACCGTTAGAAGAAGTGTTTGACCCAACCGGAGCGGGTGATACTTTTGCGGGTGGTTTTATTGGCTATTTGGCAAAAACGCATGATTATTCATTCGAAAACATGAAGCGGGCTGTTATTCATGGTTCTGCTTTGGCTTCGTTTTGCGTAGAGAAGTTTGGACCGGAACGGATTATTGGTTTAACGGAGGCCGAAGTACAGGATCGGGTACAACAATTTGTAAGCCTGGCCTCGTTTGTAATTTAAGTAAAGTAGTAAGTCCAGAAATCAACTTACTAAATAAGTAAATACATTATCTATTTTAAAGCCATTGCTTTTACCTAAAAGCAATGGCTTTATTTTTTACGGTCAGTCTTTTTCAAAAAAGATATAACGGCAGCCATCAATAAGAAATCCTAAAACTAAAATAAAAACAGAAGCAAAAAATCCGGAAATATAGAAATACAAACCTGTTTGGCCGTCTGAACGACAAGAGGTCTCGGGGCCTATCTTTACAAAGAAAATAAATCCATTCAGGAAAGTGTAAATAATAAAGGAAAAGATGCGGTACCTGTTTTTAAAATAAAGATTAGGTAATGCTACATGCCACTGATGAACTTTGTAAAATATGACAGATGCCGTAATTAAAATAAGAAAAAACAGCACCCGGATGGTTATCAATACACCTGCTTCGCAGTTGCCTAAATGATTAGATAACGAATCCTGCAAAAAAGCAGCAAAAATACCTGTGCAAATAGGTACGAATGGTATTAAGGATAGAAGAGCATTTTTCCAGCTTAATTTGGTGAAAGTAAAATCCATTATGATTTATTAGCCCTGGATGCTAGCTTGGGTTGGATAGGTTTATGAGCTATAAAGTTGTTATTGAAGTTAAACGTAGAACTTATAACGGGCAAATTACTACTAACTTAATATTTTTGAATAAGATAAATCCCCAGCAACAGCAAGGCGACTCCTAAAATCCGCAGTGGACTAACTGGGTGAGTTTGAAATCCCAGCCAACCAAAATGATCAAACAAAACGGCAAATAATAACTGACCGGCCATCACAAAGCCCAAAGTATTGGCCGCTCCAATTTTGGGTGCTGTAATAACCACCGACACAATATAAAAAGCCCCCATAATACCACCTAACCATTTCCACCAGGCAATGTGCGTTAAGACCTGCCCCGAGGGTAACTCCTTAGAGGCAGTAGCAATTACTAAAATAACTAAAGCAACCGCTCCCACTAAAAAAGAAATTAAGGCAGTTACTAAAGGGTTATTTACCAGCAGCCGAAGTTGGGCATTAGCCCCCGATTGTACTGCTATTCCAGATCCGGCAATAAAAGCAATGACGTAGTAAATTTCTTTTGGCATATTGTAAGCACAGGTAAGAGCCACAAATTTAATAGCTTTTCAGAAGCTAAATTGTTAAAATTCAGGTATAAATTTATTCTAATTCTAAACGGTCGCCGTGACTTGTTGGCTGCGACGTAACCGTGAAAAGTAAATCGTTAGTGGTGTGGTTTAAAATTTGGTGGTGCTGGCCGGGTAAAATATGTAGGCCATTTTGCGCTTGAACGGTATACATTGCGCCATTCACCAGAAAAGTGGCCGTACCCGAGATAATGTAAAAAAACTGCTGTGCCACCCGGTGATAATGTATTTTCTCCGCGGCACCAGCCGGCATGCGTTCCTGAATAATACTTAATTGCGGCGTTTTTACTAAGTGCCAGCCTTCGCAATTATTGCCCCAGCTATAATGTTCGGCGTTTGCCAGGTTTTTGATCATGCTAAATTTACTTTTTGAAAATGTTCAACCGTTGGGAAGGGGTCGTAAAAGTGATGCAGTAATTTTTTCCATTCCTGGTATTCTGCTGATTGCCGAAAGCCAACAGTATGATCTTCCAGGGTTTGCCATTTTACGAGCAATACGTACCGGTTTTCTTTTTCCAGGCAGCGTTGCAGTTCATGGGAAATGTAACCCGGCATTTGACTTATTATTTTTTGAGCTCGGATAAAAGCTTCTTCAAACGCGGTGGTTTGTCCGGGAATAACATCCAGTAGCGCAACTTCCAGAATCATAAAATCAGATTTTAATGGTGCATAAATATACTTTTATGCGGGGCTTCCGTATATCCATATTCTAAATATTTACTCAGATTAAAAATAAGGAGGATATCATGAAAGGTAAACAGAAATTAACGAATATACCAGATAACGTTTTTGATGACCCCAATAAGCAGATTTTAAATAAAAGCGGTGAAATTATCGATGATAACGAAGATATGACTAAGAAGAGTGCCTTATCGAACGGTGATACTCAGGTAATGAATGCCGATCAGAATCAGGTGTCACGGGAAGGTAACAAAAACCGCGATCACGTGCAGGGCGATAACGACGATCATCATAACCAGTTAAACCGCCCTCGCAGCAACCCAAGCGATAACCAAGGCAGATAATTTAGATGTTAGACAATAGACATTAGATTTTAGAATCAAAAAAAAACGGAGCTGATAAAACAGCTCCGTTTTTTTTTAATCCAAGATACTTACTAGCTAACACCAGAATAAAATAAGCCAAATGAATTTAAATTTGCTAATTCCTCTCTGTGGTAAAATTAGTAGCAAAGAATAATTGATACCAGTTTGGCTATGGAGGGCCTTTTAGCCTTCCGATGCTGCAAAGTAGCATGGCGCAACGCAGTGAGCCAAGGTTCGCCGGCCACGAGGTAAACTTAGAATGTTGCATTACATCAGCAACACTAAATGGCGACTTGTAAAGGCTCCATGGAAATAATTAAGAAAACCTTAAACTACGTCTTAAAAAGTTCAAATTAATCTAACCTCCAGCTTCTAATATCAATTATCTAGAACTCCTGTTTCAACCAAAGTTTAAAATTATGCTGCTGTTCTGGCGTAGCAATCGGAAGTTTTTGAATGGTATACTTTGCTAAATGTTGTTGGCCATCAGCAGTTAGCGTAACGGTACGTAAAAATTTGTTGCGGAACAGGGTTACTTCATAAGCGGGTTCATTCTGCAAGAGGACGGCTAAATTACCTTCTATCCGGCGGCCGTTTACTGCAATTAATTCATCTTCTGTAGAAAGTACCTGGGCGGCGGGGCTATTTGGCTCAATGTAACTTACCAGTAAACTGCTGTTATTTAAAGTGGTTTTAAAACCAAATTGCGCTTCGTTAACTCCAGCATTGGATTCTTTCCACAAAAAGCAACCTACATAGTTCAACGCTTCGTTTAAAGGTTCGTGTACGGGTACCGTACCATAAATAATTTCATCAAAATAATTTTGAAGCGATTGTCCGGCAACCTCTTCGGTCAAACGTTGATAATCTTGTTCCGTGTAGCCCATTTTTGGTTTCCCAAATTCCTGCCACAACCGCCGCATTACATCGTCTAAAGATTTCTGATTACTAGTAATTCGCCGGATTTCTAAATCTAATAATAAAGCGGCTATACAGCCTTTGTGGTAAATAGATACTTTCCGGTCGGGGATACCAGGTTTGTAGCCATCCAGCCATAATTCAAAAGAGGAATCGGCTACCGATAAATGGTATTGCCCAAAATCATCGAAATGCTTGCGTAACACTTCGTTAAGCTCAGCGAAATATTGTTCCGCTGAGAAAATACAGCAACGAGCCAGTAAATAATCGCCGTAGTAAGTAGTAACGCCTTCGGCCACGTAGCCCGTCCGGAAGTAATTTTCGCGGCTATAATCGTAGGGCATCATTTCGGCCGGCCGGATTTGTTTAATGTTCCAGGTATGAAACAATTCGTGACAGCTTACTCCCAATAATTCTTTATACAAGTCCCGGCTCATCAGCAACTCGCCGGGGCCCAAAGTAATAGTGGTGGAGTTGCCATGCTCTACGCCATGGTAAAACCGGTACGGTAAAATCTCATTTAGAAAATGGTATTCGGTTACCGGAAAATCCTGAAATAAGGCGAGTTGCTCTTCCGTGAATCGTTGAAAATCTGGGAGTATCCGGTTCCATCCTGGCCGGCAATTGCCCTGAAACCATATGTGAAATGGAATGTCATGTACCTGGTACGACTGGTGTTGCAGGCTAGGGCTGGCGATTAGGGGACAATCTACCAATTCGTCGTAATTAGCGGCTTCTAAAGTTGTTTTATCTACTTGTTTTAAACCACAGGCCACTTGCCAATCATTCGGTATGCTTAAATGGAGTTGGCAAGGTTGTTCTTCCCGGGCTATTACGCTCATCAGGCAATTTATTGGATTTACGTAAAGTTGTGTTTCGTCGAGCCAGGAACCACCTGCATCGAGTTGGTGCGCGTAAAAATTGTATTGTACTTCTATCTCGGTTAGATTAACCGGATAGATACGCCAGCAGTCTTTGGTTATTTTACGATAGTTTACTGGTTGCTGCAGGTTATCCATTACTTTAAACTGCTGAATTTTTTGCGCAAAGTTTTGCAGTTCGTACCGGCCCGGACGCCAGGCCGGTAGTTGCAGTGCTATTTCGGTAGTATTCTGGAGAGGAATAACCATTCGGATTTGCAGGAAAAATGTAAGCGGATTAGAAAAGGAAATATAATAGTGAATCATAGGAAAACTACTTGCAGCATTCGAAATACGTAAATTCTAAATAAATAACTAAATTCGGTGTAGTTCCGCGTTTGCAATTCTCCTGATTTCGGACTTTAATAAAAGTAAATAATTGTGGGCAATGTTTGTAATTTACGAAAAGCTTCCTAATTTTGCAGGCCAAATAAAAAGCTTTGTTTTAAGATGAAAAGAACATTCCAACCTTCTCAAAGAAAAAGAAGAAACAAGCACGGATTCCGTTCCAGAATGGAAACGGCTAACGGTAGAAGAGTGCTTGCTAGCAGAAGAGCAAAAGGTCGTAAAAAACTGACCGTTTCAGACGAAAGAAGACACAAAGCTTAATTTTACTGGACGTTAGCGTCTGGTAAAGGCATACGTGCATGAACGCGGCGTCTGAGAATCCCGCCGAAAGAAACAACTCTTATAATTTAAAAAAAGAAGAACGTTTGCGTAGTAAAAAGCTGATCGAGCAGCTTTTTCGCGAGGGTTCTTCTTTTAATTTGTACCCTTTGCGGTTTGTCTATATAAAAGCAGCTTCTCCAGTTGCTATTGCCCCGCAAATACTTGTTTCGGTGCCGAAGCGAAATTTCAAAAAAGCAGTAGATCGTAACCGAATTAAGCGGCAAATTCGCGAAGCCTATCGCCTCAACAAAGCCATTCTGTTTCCAACGGAACTCAACCCCCTTCAATTACTTGGCATTCTGTATATTGGTAAAGAAAAAAAGCCTTTTAAAGTTATTCAAAAAAAACTAATTTCAGGTTTACAACGTTCCTTAAACGAATAGGCGCATCCGTTTACAAATCTGAATTATTATGGTTAAAAAATTTACCGCAGGCCTGCTGGTATGTGCAACAGTTGGTTTCCTGGCTTCCTTCACATCCGATGATAATGGGCGGTACTTCGAAATCGCCAAAAACCTGGATATTTTTGCAACTCTTTTTAAAGAGGTAAATACGTATTACGTAGACGAGGTGACGCCGACTAAAATGGTTAAGACGGGCATCGACGCCATGCTTAAATCATTAGACCCCTACACCAATTACATTCCGGAAGATGATATTGAAGATTTTCGTACCATGACTACGGGCCAGTACGGTGGTATTGGGGCCAATGTAGGCAAGCGCGATGGTAAAACAATTGTACAATTGCCCTACGAAGGCTATCCGGCCCAAAAAGCTGGTTTATTAGCTGGCGACGAAATTATAAAGATAGATGGGGTTAATATTGAAAAGAAAAACTCCTCAGACGTAAACAAGCTTTTAAAAGGACAAGCTAATTCAGTGGTAGAACTGGAGGTAAAACGGTATGGCAGCGATAAACCGCTGTCCTTAAAGATTACCCGCGCTAAAATCCAGATTGATAATGTGCCTTACTTTGGTATGGTAAGTAACGATATTGGTTATTTGCAGCTTTCCGGGTTTACGATGGAGGCAAGCCGCGAAGTGCGGAATGCAGTTACTAAATTAAAAGAACAAGGCGCCAAAAAGCTTATTATCGACTTGCGTGATAACCCGGGTGGGTTATTAAACGAGGCAATTAATATATCTAACTTATTTGTAGAACGTGGCCGCGATATTGTAAGTACCAAAGGCAAAGTAATGGAATTTAATAAAATGTATAAAGCGCTCGATGAGCCTTTGGATACGCAAATTCCGTTAGCTGTTCTTACTAATTCACGTAGTGCTTCGGCTGCTGAAATTGTTTCGGGTGTTTTGCAGGATTACGATCGCGCGGTACTGGTAGGGGAGCGTACTTTTGGTAAAGGATTGGTACAATCTACCCGACCCTTAACATACAATTCGCAGTTAAAAGTAACCACAGCTAAATATTACATTCCAAGCGGCCGGTGTATTCAGGCTATTGATTACTCGCACCGCAATGAAGATGGCAGCTTAGGTAAAATACCGGATTCGTTGCGTGTAGCTTTTAAAACTACCAGCGGCAGGGTGGTATACGATGGGGGCGGCGTAAGCCCCGATGTAGAGGTGACTGAAAAAGAGTATTCGCAAATTGCTAAAACACTGGCAAATAAAGGTTACTTTTTTGATTATGCTACCAAATACCGGGTAGAACATCCCACTCTGGCTAACGCGAAAGATTTCCATCTATCAGATGCCGATTATCAAAAATTTGTTTCTTTTCTGGCCAATAAAGATATCTCGTATTCTACCAGCGTGGAGAAGGCAATGGATGAGCTGGTAAAAAAATCAAAAGATGATAAGCACTTCGAAGATATAAAGGCGGAAATTGATCTTATCAAAAAGAAAATATCTACGAATAAGGCGAATGATTTGACTCGTTTTAAACCTGAGATTAGTGAATTGCTGGAACAAGAAATTGCATCACGGTATTATTTCCAAAAAGGCATGATTGAGTCCACTTTCGACGATGATCAGGATATTGTAGCGGCTATTAACTTACTAAGTGATACGCCCAAATACAACGCTTATCTCCGTCCTTCAGCCGGTAATAATACTACCGTCCGGAAAGGTAAGTAAGAGTAATAACTCTTGTTTAGAATTTTTAAAGGTTAAAAGAGGAGCAAGTTGTCTGAGATAGCTTGCTCCTCTTTGTTTAATTTTACTTATTACTAAAGCTTACAAACGTTTAAAATAACGTAAGCCCAGAATAAACTACTAATGAATTAAAAAGAAGTATTCTTAGGGATTGTAGCTTTTTTGTTCTTGCCTAGAAAGTTAAATGCTTGGAGACGAGTTTATATTAGCGGTGGGTTAGTAATTGGTAAAAACGCTGAGCCGCTTCAGGTAATTGCTCCCGGCGGCCTTTCAGATTTTGCCTGATTTCATTTCCGCTTAATTGTTGTACGCTGCCTGGTAATTGCCGCACGGCTTGGTTGATTACACTATCCGTTAAATTCTGCTTTAGCTCTGCTGCAACTTTAGTAAATTTTTCTTTTGGCATTTTAGCTAATACAAGTGTATCTAAATGAACAGAATTAATAATTAAACTGGAAATATCATCTAGTTTCGCGGAGTATTGCCCAAATTTAGGTAATGCCCATTGGCGCGTAACCAGCCAGGGTAATAAGCCATCGCGGTAGTTACAGAAAGCCTGGTCCCGGTCTTTGGGAATAGGTACATACCGGATTTCTGATCCGGTGGGGTAAGCCGCCCACATCCATTGTCCAGTATGCCGGTCCCAATCGCCAATTAAAAAATCAAAAAGCCGGCATTTTAAGTACATATCCGCATCAATACGCTGATTGGTAGTCTTTACTTTTTGCAACAAAGTATGGGTTGGTATAATAGTGGTAGCACCTTCTAAACCGGGGTAAAACTGGGGATTGCCTTGATACTTTTCTTCGAGCAAAAATAATTTCCCGCCTGCCCGGGGAGCGTAATTGCCAAATAAAGAATCATTCGGACGAACGTACCGTAGTTGTGGATGCGCGTGGAAGATACCTGCTGCTTGCGCTAGAACCGGTATTACTAATGCTCCGTATGGGTTTGCTCCCGAAATTTGATCGCGAACAAAATTGCCTAAACTGGTTTTTTGCCAGAAGGGTGGTAGTACCGATATGGGATCTTTATCTACTGAACGCAACGCGTATGTACGGCCGATAGAATCGAGAAGCGTGAAGCTTAACGTTTGCATTCCACCCCCAACTTCGGCAATTTTTAAGCCGCCGAACGTTTTATCTAAATACAGTACTTTAGCTTTTACGGGTACGGTCCAAATAGCTCGGTTGTGTTTGCCCAGAAAAAAATTTCCGAATGCTGAACGCGCGTATTGAGGACCGGCACTTACTAATACAGTATCGGGTAACCCGTTGGCGCTGCGGTTTACAGTAATAGCCGGAGGAAGCGGCGGCGGGGCGTATTGCCGGAACAGAAGCCAGAAACTTACCAAGCCTAATATCAGTACTATAAAAATTAACCGTCTTTGCTTACTCATGCGTTCAGGTTGCTGGACGCTTTTTTAAACGGAAACACCTGGGAATGTTCTGTTATTGAATAAAAAATAAAAACGGATAAAATCACCAGCCGATAATATGTAAGAAAGTAAACTTATGAAAAGAATAAAGATGGTTTTTTTACGGATGAAGTAAAATTAAAACTGTAAATACTTAATATTATATCGTATAACTTTAAAATTAAGATAACTATGGCCAATAACGCGCAATACACCGGTATTAACGAATCGGTTTACAACAATTTAAAACAAAAGTTATCCGGTTTTGGCATCGACCTGGAAGGTAATTCCGGTAAGGTATCAAAACAAGGAGTTTCAGCGCAGTACGCCTTCGATCCGGCTACTCAAACCTTAAATATCAATAATGTAAATGTGAGCTTCCCGGCTAGTATGATGTTTAGCTCAGACAAAATTATTGGAATGATCTCAGAAGCGGTACAAGGGGCTGGCGGCTCTAAAGTAGCTTAATTTACAAAAAGCGCCGTATAAGTACGGCGCTTTTGCTTTTAGAGTATTTTACTTACATTTATTCGTAAGTAATTAGTAATAAATAGCAGTTACAAGACAGTAGCGCAAAAACATTTCTTTAAAATTTCGTAAAAAGCATTCTTCTACAGTTAAAATCTATTAAAGAATGAAAATGCTCCTCAAACTTAAAGCTTATAATTAGTCGATAAATCTTCTGGTTATTACCTAAATAAATGCATACCAATTTTGTTAATGTATGTAAAGGTTTTAGGTATAATCTCTTTAAATAACTCATATTTCAATTCAATACCATTTTAGTTTATTTCGCTTCCTCAACTAAATAAATTAAAGGCTATGCGGAAATTAGCGGCGCTATGATCTCCAATTTTTCAAAGTTGTATTTACTGATAATACTGATTTTAGCTCTGCCGAATATTGGCTGGGCACAAAATACTGCAACTGTTAGCAGCGAAAAGCAAAATGACTCAAAGGTAGTACATACTATTTTTTTAGTGGGAAATACAGGTGCTCCAGCGGATACTGGTGCCGGATCAAAGCTTCAGTTACTAAAAAAACAGTTACAAACAGCCGGAAAAGCCAGTAATCTGGTGTTTATAGGAAATACATTTTATCCCCGTTTATTACCACCGGTTAATGATCCGCAACGGATGGCGGCCGAGCAAGCCTTAAAAGCGCAGCTAAATAGCTTAAAAGGATATCCCGGCCAAGTTCATATTATTCCCGGCGATCATGAGTCAAAGAAAGATAAAAATAATGCCGAACGACACGCGCGCAATCAGGAGCAATTTATTCGGGAATACCTGCAAAACGAAGGTATTTTTTTGCCGGAAAGCGGTTGCCCGGGGCCGGAGCTAATTGAAATTAACGAAAATCTCTTACTCGTATTACTGGATACAAAATGGTTTTTACCCCGTAGCCCTAAAATAAACGAAGATTTAGGATGTTCGGCAAACAGTGCCGCCGCTGCTCTGGCCGAAGTAGATGATATTTTAAAAAGTAATCCGCAAAAGCAAGTTGTAATAGCCTCACACATTGCCCAGGATATTAAGCCTTTTACGTACCGGGCTTTTCAGAAAGGTTACGCCGAAATTTTCCGGCAGCATGCAGGCTTAATTTACGCCGAAGATAGCAGCCCCGCTTTAGAGTATGCCTGGCAAGATAGTATAAACTACATCCGGACAGGAGTGGGATCACTTACCCGCAGAATAAAGCAAAAAATAGCCCCTCTTTTTACTCATCCTCAACCTGGTTTTGCTAAAATTCTTTTTTATGAAAACGGAGAAGCCTGGCTCGAATTCTGGACTGCTGCATCTAACACTGATTTAGCAGGGAAAATGGCTTTCCGGCGGTTATTAATGCAAAAAGCTACTTTGGCGCAGCTAAACGCAAACATTAAACCAACGCCGGTTCATGATTATGCCGATAGTATGGTAACCGCAAATGCCAGCAGTTTGTACCAGGTGAGCAAATTTAAACAATGGTTACTAGGTAAGAATTACCGACCGGAATGGATAACTCCTGTTACTTTGCCGGTTTTTGACGTGAGCAGAGAAAAAGGCGGGCTAAAAGTAGTACAACGTGGGGGCGGATTTCAGACCCGTTCGCTGCGCCTGGTAGATGCAGATGGCAAAGAGTATGTAGTAAGATCGGTAGAAAAATACCCCATCGAAGCTATTCCACGAGCTTTGCGCCGAACCATTGCGGCCGATATCGTGAAAGATCAGATATCGGCTTCCCACCCTTATGCGCCTCTTGTAGTGCCCACACTGGCTCAGGCAGCCGGAGTGTATCATACGAATCCTAAATATGTATTTATCCCCGACGATCCACGACTGGGTAATTTCCGCACGGGCTTAGCAAACACTATTGCTTTGTTTGAAGAACGTCCGGATGATGACGAATCGCAGGCGCCGCATTTTGGCCGATCTAAAAAAGTATACAGTACCGAAAAAGTACTCGAAAAAACTCTGGAAGACAACGACGACCAGGTAGATCAGAAAGCAGTGTTACGGGCCCGCCTGTTCGATTTCTTTATTGGCGATTGGGACCGCCACGAAGATCAGTGGCGCTGGGCCAGTTTTGAAAATGAAAACGGGAAAGGGAAGTATTACCAGCCCATTCCCCGCGACCGCGACATGACTTTTTTCGTGAACCAGGGGATTATTCCGAAGATTGCCAGCCGTAAGTGGATTTTACCAAAAATTCAGGGTTTCGACGAAGCCATTCGGGATGTAACTACTTTTAATTTTAATGCCCGTTATTTTGATCGTACTTTTTTAACGGAACTTGCTTTAGAAGACTGGCAAACCGTAGCCGCCGATGTGCAGCAACGCCTCACCGACGAAATTATTCAAGCAGCGCTAAATAAATTGCCGGCTCCTATTTACAAAATCCGCGGCGAAGCGGCTGTGAGCATTCTAAAAGCCAGGCGAGCCAGGCTGGTAAAAGATGCCACGGACTATTATAAATTTTTAGCGCGGGCAGTGGACGTAATTGGTTCTAACAAAGCCGAGCTGTTTGAAGTTACCCGTCAGGACGACGAACACACTTTAATAAGAGTACATAAAATAAGTAAGAGCGGGCAAAAAGAGCAGGTTATATACGAAAGAGTATTTAAAACTTCGGAAACGCACGAAGTACGGTTATATGGCCTCGGTGACAACGATCAATTTACGCTAATGGGTTCGGTAAAAAGAGGGATTCTAATCCGGATTATCGGAGGCGAAGGCGAGGATAGCATAACGGATAACTCCCAGGTAAAAAAAGGCTTCAAAAAAACCATAGTTTACGATACAGCTACCGGCAACCATTTACAGCTCGCTTCGGAAGCTAAAAACGAAACTTCTGACCGCGACGAAGAAATAAATGAGTACGATCGTAAATCTTTCAAATACAATTACCTCGGTCCGCTGGCGTCTATTGAGTACAACAAAGACGACGGCTTTTACCTGGGTGGTGGTTTTTTAGCCATTCAGCAAGGCTTCCGAAAAGAGCCCTTTGCCGCTTCGCACCGTTTTGTGGCGAACTATGCTTTGGCTACTCATTCGTTCTTGTTTAATTATGCGGGCTATTTTACTAAATCTTTAGGAATTTTTGATGTAGCATTAAACCTGGACGTAAAAACCCGGAATTTTAGCGATAACTTCTTTGGCCTCTCGAACGAATCGGTTTACAACCAAGAATTTGATATTGATTATTACCGCTACCGGTCGGAGCGTTACCATTTTAATGTTTTGTTAGGTCGCCAGTGGGGCAAATACCAGCAAGTTTTGTTTGGCCCGGCTTACGAATTTGTGCAAGTACAACATAAGACTGGCAGTAAGTTAGAAGAGTTTAATCCGAAAGATTTAAGTTCCAATGATCCATTTGCGGGTAAGAGTTACGCGGGCTTGCTGCTTTCGTACGTGTTAGATAGCCGGGATAATAAAACCTTGCCTAACCGGGGTGCTTATTTTCAGGCAGATATGTCCAACTATTTGGGCACGAACAGCACTTCCACTAATTATTCGCGCATAAATGCGCAAGTGGCTTTTTTTCAGGCGGTATATTTGCCCTTTAAAGTTGTTCTGGCCGGCCGGGTTGGGGGAGGTACTACGCTCGGCGATTTTGAATTTTTTCAGGCCAATACCTTAGATGGACTGTATAATGTGCGAGGCTTCCGGCGTTCCCGTTATTCTGGTCGAACCAGTTTTTACAATAACCTGGAAGCACGTATCCGGCTATTCAGTTTCCAAACGTATTTATTTCCGGGCGAGGCTGGTATTATGGCTTTTCATGATGGTGGCCGGGTTTGGAACGATAAAGAAAAATCAAATAAATGGCACCGGGGTTACGGCGGCGGTTTTTGGTTTGCTCCGGTAAACTTAATTGTAATCACAGCAGGATACATGATTTCGGACGAAAACCGGTTGCCTTTAATTAGTGCCGGATTTTTATTTTAGAAAGTAGCGCCCGAATGGACACCAATTAAAGAGGTTTGCGTATAAAGTTTGCTAATGGCCAAATGGTCCTGTAAAAAAGTAACACAGTAGTAAAAATTACAAACATTAACGCATAAAACTCATGAAAGATCAACAATTAGAGCATTTGAAAATACAGCCGGAAGATTTGTCGAAAACATTTGAAAACGTAATGCACGTTTTTCAGCAAGGAAACACCGAACGGTTACCTGATTTACTGCAGGATGCCGGTAATTTGTTAATGAAAGCCAGCCGTAAGCTAAGCACTACCCAATTGGTTTTAGCGGTAGCTGCCTTGGCGGTAGGTGTTATTTTCGTAGCGAAGCGCGTAGAAGCAGAGCTCGAAGAAAATGATAATTCAGGAAATTAATAAGCTAAGTTAAAAAGCTATAAACAAAAAAGGCTGCCTTAGAGGCAGCCTTTTTGTTTATAGCTAAAAAGTAACATCTAATTTAGATAGATAGAAAATAATTCAAACCGATGCGACGCAAAGCTCCAATGGGAGGCAGACGGATGTATTTCCTGACCATCGCGGTTTAAGATAGTAACAGCTACCCCTTCGCTTACATTTAAAGGTTCGGTAAAACATTTAACAGCATAGATCCGGCCCGCCTCAATCCACTCATCCGGCTCGAAGTTAGGTAAGGAATCATCGATGCAGTGGGCATATAATGCCACATATTTGGGAGGAATGTTTAAATTTACCATAAAACTAAAACTATTAAAAATGCCTAAATGTTCCGCTGCAGCCGGGCCATTACCTTATACCAGTTAGCGACGGTATTTACCAAGTAAGTTAACAAAAGATAGAAACAAATTTTTATAATCAAAAATTATTTCTGGCTTTTTTAAAAAATTTCTTCTTAATCTTTATAGCTTTTGTAAAATAAGGAACAAATAAGCTCTTTAATTAAAAATTATCTTTACACCTGCTACTTTCTTCTTAACCGCTAAATTTAGCCTTAACCGGTATGGTGTACTGCATACCTTCGGTTTTGAACGATACCAGATAGTTAATCTGCATCTTGCCGGAAATTGCCAGAGCTATCAAAAAGAAAGCTAAGCGGCTGATTAGGATTACGCAAAATTTCGTCGGCTGTTATACCCCAGCGCTTCAGCATTTCTTCGAACATTTGGGCATACGCCGAACTAGACCAAGGGTTAAATACCGAAGCCGTGATGTCGTCGATTAAAGTATCTAATACCAGCGTTGAATCATTGGGCTTAACGGGCCGGACAAAATATTCCGGGATTATGTTTAACAAGTAGCCGGCATAATACACTTGCGCCGAAAACTCGGCTGCCTGTTTTGCGGATAAGGCATGGCCTTTTAATTGTTGCCACAATCGTTCGAGAGCTTCTTTAATAATCCCGTTATCCAGTAAGCAACAAATTAGTAAAGTATCGCCCAGTTTCAGGCTAATTACCATGCTGTGCAAATCATCGCGAAATTCAAAAGGTAAATCGCCGGGTGCATCTGGTTTAAGGGGTACTTTAAAAACTGAGCAAGGTATAAAATCTGAAAATACCATGGGTACCCGAATAGATTGCAGCCCCTTAAAAAACGATTGCACCTTATCGAGCATGTACACATCTTCGGTAAGCGGGTATTGAGGGGTAATAAGTGGGTTTTGTTCGGCTATAATTTCGCGGATTAGTAACCCATAAAAAATTTTACCCAACCATTTAAAAATTACCTGATCGTCTAGCTCTTGCCAACCGGGTAAGCCTTGAGCAGCAGTAGCTTGCACTTGTTGTTCTAGCGGATCGATATAATTTTGCCGACAAACCGAGCAGCATGGAAGCGTTAATTGAGAGTACGTAACAATTTGTTTATCTAAGAGCAACAGCTCCTGATGAGCAAAATTATATTGAGCCATTAACCAGTCCGGGAAAACCGGAATAGTATCTTTTGGGGTAACAGATTGGCCGCACAAAAAGCAGTTATTTCCAGTAAAAGCTAGTTTATCGAAGGGGTTATAAAGGGTAAGATCGGTCATTATGTATTTAAAACGTGCCCACAAAGATACAAAATACCTGTTTGTGGAAAGGAACTTTGCGAATAGCTTTGTTTTATGAGTTTGTATATCAATAGATTAATATCTGCCTGCATTTTAAACTTTTACCACCTGCAACTATTTTTAATTAATTGGAATCTTCGATTTATGGTAGTACTACTTTATGTCCGCATATAAATTCAGGAGCGGGCACGGTACTTGTACTTACGATACTACATTAGTATCATTATTCAACCCACATTGATAAAACTTATGAAATCTTTCTTTTTTTCGTTACTTACTTTATTTGTTATGAGCCAGGTAAGTTTTGGCCAGGTACCGGCTACCCCATCAGCCTTGCCTCCTTTAGTAAACGTATCGGGCTACGCCGAAGTAAAAGTGCAACCCGATGAAATTAACCTGCAGGTGGCCGTAGAAACGCGGGATAAATCCTTAGACGAAGCTAAAAGACAAAATGATAAAAATGTAGCTACTATTTTGGCTTATCTTAAAAAAAGCGGCGTAGATGCTAAAAATGTACAGACAACCTACATGAGTGTGCAACCCATTTACTCAGGTAATTTCGGCCAGGCTACGCCGGATGTATATACGGCTACTAAAACCATTAATGTACTGGTTAAAAAGATCGGCTCCTTCGACGAGCTATTATCCGGTATTTATAAAGCAGGAGCTAACCGCGTGGATGGTATTGATTTTAGAACATCGGATTTACAAAAATACCGCGAACAAGCCCGAAAATTAGCTATTCAGGCGGCTCGCCAGAAAGCCACTGCCTTAACTGCCGAATTGGGTGCCAAAGTTGGCCGGGTATACTCCATAAATGAGGGAGGAAACAATTATCCTGGTCCTATTGCTTACGGCCGGCAAGCTAATAAAATGATGGAATCGGCTGCTTTTGATGCCGGTGGACCTACTATTTCAGTAGGGCAGATTATAGTATCTGCTACTATTGATGTTAGCTTTTTAATTGAATAGAATAAGTAATTTTTGTTAAAAATGCCCGGTTTAGCCATAGTTAAACCGGGCATTTTTATTTAGAAATGAAATAAGACTAATCTTTTAATAATCAGCCTGTTTATTTAAACATTTTCTTTCAATTAGAGTTAATTAAAATAATATAAGGCTCTTGCAAAATGGCAAATAGTCAGATACCTACAGTTTGAATAAGATAAATAAGAATAAAGAAAAGTACGGGTTAAAAAGGAAAATGAAGAATTAACTCGAATATGCGGTGTCTGTCGGAAAACTTTTTACACATTGATTGGGACGAAGAGTATGATATTATTTATCTGGAATGGCATTATTATCCAGGCAGCGAAAAATACCGCGAAAGTTTAGAATTAGCTTTAAATTTGGCCCGCCGCAAAAACGTAAGGTATGGCATTGCTAATGTTAATCAAATAATCAATCTTATGCCCGACGACCTTACCTGGTTAATTGATACTTGGTTTCCGGGGCTATTAACATTATCCATCCAAAAAATAGCAATAATTTTACCTTCGGATGCTTTTGAAGAGTTGGTGGCCGTTTATTTAAATAAGTTGAGTATTTCTGTTTTGCCTTTTGAAATTGAATTCTTCGATCACCCTTATCAGGCGTATGGCTGGGTAAAAAGCGGACTTTATCCTGGCCCGAGTTTATACGTGTAAATTCTCTTTTGCTCCGGAATTAAAATATATAAGCGTAGAATTTAGTGGTAGTTATATTTTTATAAGAAAACTCACAAATTCTCTCTTCCATTCGCCTCCTGTTTTCAACTAATATTTACTAATTTCTTTTTCTAGAATGCTAAATAGCAATGTTAACGATAGCGTTATACTTATTTTTTAGGGATTACTCTTTTTCTACCCTATTCTGCTAAGTTTGGAAATTTATTTTTGGTATTAAGCAAAAATCAACATCTTTGGCAGCTTAATCGCAATCTAGCATGACAACATCTCCCTTTGATTTATCAGGTAAACTGGCTTTAGTAACTGGCGGCGGTACCGGTTTGGGTCTAGGAATAGCCGAAGCGTTTATTCAGGCAGGGGCCCGGGTAGTAATTACCGGCCGGCGGCTGGAAGTTTTACAAGATGCTTGTAAGCAATTAGGGCCAATGGCTAATTGTCAGGTAAATGATGTAGCCGATTTGGCTTCTATTCCGGATTTGGTGCAAACAGTGCAACAGCAATCCGGCCCAATTGATATTCTGGTAAATAATGCAGGTATCAATTTAAAGAAACATACTTTAGAAGTTACCGATGCCGAATTTCAAGCTATAATTCAAACCAATTTAGTAGGTTTATTTGCTTTAACCCGCGAGGTAGCCAAAGGCATGGTGGAGCGGCGCGCCGGTTCTATTATCATGATTACCTCAATGGCTGCAATGTACGGCTTGCCTTTAGTAACGGCCTACTCTGCTTCTAAATCGGCCGTATTGGGTATGACGCGCGTACTCGCCAGCGACTTATCGCCGCATGGCGTGCGGGTTAATGCCATTGCACCTGGGTTTATTCAATCGCCAATGCTTTTAAAAGCCTTGGAAACAGATCCGGAGCGCAAACGAAAAGTAACGGGCCGTACTCCTTTAGGAGGCTTTGGGCAACCTTCCGATATTGGTTATGCTGCCGTGTACCTGGCTTCTGAAGCAGCCCGTTTTGTAACTGGTATTAATTTACCGATTGATGGGGGTAACTCCATTGGTTTTTAGATAACAGCTACCATCTGCCAGTTACCATTTATCATTTACGTGATATTGGAATTAGTTAGAAAAGAAGAATGGATTAAAAGGTATTATAAGGTCTTAGGGTAGTAGGTCAGTGCTGGTTAATTAGTAATCATATATTTTACTTTAAACTAATTTCGTCGAAGTATTTTATATTAATCAGAAAAGGACTTTGTTTAAGTGTATTAATCCGGATAAGTCTGCTATTTAGATAAAAAGCGGTATCGTTGCCGGAAAGGTTATCGCAAAAAAAGTGTTTAGGAAAAGACTTTAGCTTTTGTTTTTACTTTAAATTACCCCATAAAATATTAAAAAATCTACTTTGGTGCAACACGTAGTTACTTTTGGTGAAATTATGATGCGGCTTTCTACGCCGGGTTTTGCTCGCTTTTCGCAGGCAACAAATTTAAATATTACTTACGGCGGCGGCGAAGCCAACGTAGCTATCTCTTTAGCTTACTTTAATATACCAGCAGCTCATGTAACCCGTTTCCCGGCTAACGATTTAGGGCAGGCCGCTACAGCGCTGTTGCGGCAACATCAGGTAACTACGGATCATATTATTTATGGCGGCGATCGTTTAGGTTTGTATTTTCTGGAAACAGGAGCCGCAGCTCGCCCGAGTAGAGTAATATACGATCGTGCTGATTCGGCTTTTGCCGAGTTAGAACCAGGTATGCTTAACTGGGAAGAAATTTTACAAAATGCCCGGTGGTTTCATTGGACTGGTATTACGCCCGCTATTTCAGAAGGGGCAGCTCAGAGTTGCCTGGAAGCAGTGCAAGTAGCGAATAAACTAGGAATTACTGTTTCGGCAGATATTAATTACCGTAAAAATTTGTGGCAATACGGCAAAAAAGCCTACGAAGTAATGCCTGAATTGGTAGCCGGCTGCGACTTAATCGTATCAAGTATTGGCGATGCGGCAGATATTCTGCAAATAAAACCTGCCGCCGAAGCAGCTGACCCATTCGTTTCGGTGGGCCAACAAATAATGCAGCAGTACCCGCGCATTAAAAAAATTGTAAATACCAACCGGGGTTCCATAAGCGCATCGCATAATACGTTAGCGGGGATGATGTGGAACGGCCAGCAATTACTACAAACGCCTACCCACGATATGGTGCCTATTGTGGATCGTATTGGCGGCGGCGATGCTTTTATGGCCGGTTTAATTTATGGCTTACTCACCTATCAAAATGATCAGCAAGCTTTAGATTTCGCGGTAGCCGCTTCGGCTTTAAAACATACTATTGAAGGCGATGCAAATTTAGTAACCGTTGCCGAAGTAGAACCGGTTATGCAAGGAGATAGCTCCGGACGTTTAAAAAGATAAATTAGTCAATAGACCATAGACTATAGTCTAATAGAAAAAACTAACCTAAGTGGTAATTAACCGGTTTATTACTAGTTTATTAAAAAATTAAATTTCTTTTTTATAATATGTGGACTATGGTCTATCGACTATGAACCATGGACTATCAACTAAAAATATGGCTCGTTTTACCCGATTGCAAACTTACGCCAAAATGGCGGAAACTGGTTTAGTACCAGTATTTTATCATTCAAATATAGAAGTATGCCAGCAGGTTTTGGCGGCTTCGTACCGGGCCGGCGTGCGGGTTTTTGAATTTACCAACCGGGGCGATTTCGCCCACGAAATTTTTGGTGAACTCAACAAGTTCGCGGCGCAGCATTGTCCCGAAATGATTATGGGTGCCGGAACTATTTTTGATACTGGTACGGCTGCCTTATACATGCAATTAGGAGCTTGCTTTATTGTATCTCCGGTTTTAAAAGAAGATGTAGCCATTACGTGTAACCGCCGCAAAGTAGGCTGGATTCCGGGGTGCGCTACCATGGGCGAAGTTTCCCGGGCCGAAGAATTAGGCGCCGAAGTAGTAAAGATTTTTCCGGGCGATGTGGTAGGTCCGGCTTTTGTAAAAAGCTTGTTAGCGCCCATGCCTTGGTCTACGGTAATGGTTACCGGTGGCGTGAAGCCCGAAGCAGATAATTTAAAATCCTGGTTTCAGGCAGGAGTAACTTGTGTAGGTTTAGGCTCGCAATTAGTACCCACCGAATTACTCAATAGCCAAGATTATGCTGGTATCGAGAACCACATGAAAACTACCATGGATTTAGTAAAACAAGCCCGGAATAAAAAATAAAATCATCGTGTAATGTAATAAATAGTCTATGCAAACTATAACTAAAACTGTTGCTACCGGAGTTGGTTCTTATCGCTGGACTATTTGTTCGCTTGTATTCTTTGCTACTACCATTAATTACCTCGACCGGGCGGTAATTAGTTTATTAAAATCTAACCTGGAAACAGAGTTCCGGTGGACCGAAACGGATTACTCTAACATTGTAATTGCTTTTCAGTTGTCGTATGCCTTGGGTATGCTGGGAGTAGGCCGATTAATTGATAAACTGGGAACCAAGTTGGGTTATGCTTTATCCATTACTTTGTGGAGTGTGGCGGCTATTGGTCATGCTTTAGTAAAAAGTACTTTTGGTTTTGTTATTGCCCGTTCAGCCTTGGGTATTACCGAAGCCGGTAATTTCCCGGCCGCGATTAAAACTGTGGCCGAGTGGTTCCCCAAAAAAGAGCGGGCTTTAGCCACCGGTATTTTTAACTCGGGTACGAACATCGGGGCTATTATTGCACCTCTAACGGTACCGTTTATTGCGGCACAATGGGGTTGGCAATGGGCATTTATTTTAACTGGCATTATTGGATTTATCTGGCTGGTTGCCTGGTTTTTTATTTACGAAGTACCGGCTAAGCATGCCAAGCTATCCCGCACTGAATTTGATTACATTCATAGCGATGTTGATACGACCACTGATACCGAGAATGCCGGAAAACCGGTTTCTTGGGTAAAGTTGCTGGGGTTCCGGCAAACCTGGGCCTTTGCTTTAGGTAAGTTTTTAACCGACCCGGTGTGGTGGTTTTATTTGTTCTGGCTACCCGCTTTTTTAAAAGCCGAATATGGCGTAGAAGGTACCGCTATGGCGTTGCCGGTTGCTTTGGTGTATACTTTATCTACTTTTGGCAGCATTGGCGGCGGTTGGTTACCTTTAAAATTTATCCGGGGAGGCATGCCGGTATTTAAAGCCCGCAAAACTTCTATGCTGATTTATGCTTTTTGTGCGCTGCCGGTTTTGTTTTCGCAGTATTTAGGGTCGTTTAACATGTGGTTAGCCGTTTTTATAATTGGCTTTGCGGCCTCAGCGCACCAGGCCTGGAGCGCGAACATTTTTACTACAGTTTCAGATATGTTTCCCAAAAAGGCCATTGGCTCGGTTACGGGTATTGGTGGCATGTTTGGCGGCTTAGGCGGCATGCTGATTGCTAAATTAGCTGGCCTGTTATTCGATCATTACAAAGCATTGGGTACTATCGAGATTGGCTACTACATTATGTTCTTAGTTTGCGGTAGTGCTTATCTGTTAGCTTGGTTAGTTATGCACGTATTAGCACCTAGAATGAAGCAAGTAGAATTATAATTTGCCTTCAATTATTTTATTTAGGTTGATATAACACCTATCCTCCTTATCGCGCTTAATAATGGACATTATCCGACTTAGAAACTTAAGCCGATACTTAAATTGGTTTCAGGCACATCATTTAAAAAGTTAAGAATAAAATTTCCAATCAAATCTAAATCAACTATAGGCAGCTTTTGGGAGAAATTTACTCTCTAAAACATTAATCCTGCTTGTCAATTCTTTAAGTTAGTTGTTTAGGAATTACAACTCATAATTTTTGTACACCAACGTATTGTAGCCATCCCTACTTTAAAATGCAATGCTAAACAATAGTTAGGGTATTAGTACCAATTAATGAAAGCACTACTAGGCTGGTAAAATGTAAAAAGTACAATAAGTTTGGAATGGAATTTTGTTACATTGTATTTATAATTAAATTAATAAGTTGTTTTGCAAACGTTACCGGTTTTTTACTAATTTTAAATTTTAAGTAGTTAAATTGAATTTAATCTAACTTTATTTACAAATTATTGATGTATCAATTAATTTGTTTGAAAATTTGACAACAAATTAATTATTTTATTAGATGTCTTATAATTTATAAAAAATATCTAATACGCTATGCCCCACAACAATCTGTTCCTCGTATATTTATAATACATTTACGGTTTCTTAACAAAAACAAGTTTGCTCGTATGAAAAAAGTTACCCATCATTGGCAACGGAAAAGTTGCTTACTTTTACTGTTGACTGCTTTAGGAAGTCCGGGGTTTACCCGTCCTCTTCCGAATCCACTCTATTCTTCCGTAACAACTATTGATTGGCAAATAACCGGCAAAGTTACAGATGCCACAGGTGGTCCAGTGCCGGGTGCTACGGTAGTTTTAAAAGGTTCTGCTTCAGTAGGTACTACCACGGGAGCCGATGGAAGCTTTAGCTTATCTGTGCCGGAACAGGCCGGAACTTTAGTAATTTCTTTTATTGGCTATACTACCCAAGAAAAAGCTTTTACCGGTCCTGGAGCAATAAACATTACTATTTCCGAGGACGCAAAAGCTTTAGAAGAAGTTGTAGTAGTTGGTTACGGGGTGCAGAAAAAAGCCGACGTTACCGGAGCTACTGCTACAATTAATGCCAAAGATTTAAATGCCGGTGTAATTAATAACCCATTGCAATCGGTACAAGGTAAAGTTGCTGGGTTAAATATTGTAGCTGGCGGCGGTGACCCTACGAGTAACCGACCGGCTATTCGTTTGCGGGGTACTTCTTCTTTAAGCGCGAACAGCGAACCTTTAGTAGTAATCGATGGAGTAGCCGGAGCCGATTTAAACTCCGTAGCCCCCGAAGATATTGAAGCAGTGGACGTACTGAAAGACGCGTCGGCAGCAGCTATTTACGGTTCCCGGGCAGCGAACGGGGTAATTCAGATTACCACCAAACGTGGTAAAGCTGGTAAAACTACCGTAGAATTGAACAGCTATGTAGGTATGGAGCAAGTATCGAACATGCTGGATTTTCTGGGTCCAGATGAGTACGTAGCAAAATTACGAGAACTTAACTTAGATGTGGCAGCTAACGATTATGGTGCCCGCACCAATTGGTTCGACGAAATTACCCGTACCGCTATTAGCCATAACCAAAGTGTAGCCGTTTCCGGGGGGACCGATAAATTTAATTACCGGGGTTCAGTGGTGTATTTAGATCAGCCTGGTATTGCTTTAAATTCCGGCTTCGATCGTTTAAACTCACGCCTGAACTTGACCCAGAAAGCGCTCGACGATAAATTAGAAATTCAGTTATTATTATCGCAGCAAAGAAGTAAGAAAAACTACGTTGATTATTTTTCTTATCTGTTGGCAGGTCGTATTAATCCTACAATACCGGTTTATAACGATAATGGTACTTACATGCAGCCTGGTGTATCTGGAGTAGATGTATTTAACGGGAACCGCATTCCGGGTGGTTTCGAAATTGAAAACCCAGTTGCCCGGATGCAGCAACGTACCAACGAATCAAACGAAAAGCAAACACTGGCTAATTTAAAGGTTTTCTTAACTCCGGTAGAAGGCTTGCGTTTGGGTGTAAACACCTCTATTAATAATTTTAATACCAGCTATAGTTTTTTCCGACCCAGCAACTGGCGGGGTAGCGGTAATAGTTTAGCTTTTGGTAGCCGTTCGCAGCGCGAAGTGTTAGACCGCTTAACCGAGCTTACTGCTAATTACAGCCGTACCACTGGTAAGCACAATTACAGCGCTTTAGTAGGGTATACTTATCAGAAATTAAGTAACGAAGGTTTTGGTGCTGAAAACAGCAGCTTCCCCGATATTTTTAACTCAAATAACTTAGAAGCTGGTAACCCAGGCAGCGATGGTTCTACCAACCGAGTAGTAAGATCTTACAAATCAGAAGCCGTCTTAATTGGTTTCATTGGTCGTTTAACCTACTCTTACAACGATAAATATCTGTTTACCGGTAATATCCGGCGCGATGGTTCGTCTCGTTTCGGGCAAAACAATCAATGGGGTTGGTTCCCGGCATTTTCCGTGGGCTGGCGTTTAAAGCAGGAAAACTTTATGCAAGGTGTTGGTTTCCTGAATGATTTAAAACTACGTTTTGGTTACGGTGTAACCGGTAACCAGGAAGGTATTTACGATTACGGTTCCCGTTTATTATTTGGACCGGCTAACTCTTACTATACCAATGGTGGTTTCCAAACAGCTTACCAATACAGCCAGAATTCTAACCCAGATTTAAAATGGGAAACTTCGGCCATGACCAATTTCGGGGTAGACTTTGCTCTCTTTAATAATCGATTGACTGGTTCGATTGAATTTTACAATAAAGATACCCGCGATTTATTATTTGATTACCCTA
Organism: Adhaeribacter radiodurans; assembly: GCF_014075995.1. Classification (NCBI taxonomy): domain Bacteria; kingdom Pseudomonadati; phylum Bacteroidota; class Cytophagia; order Cytophagales; family Hymenobacteraceae; genus Adhaeribacter; species Adhaeribacter radiodurans. The sequence goes on from NZ_CP055153.1 coordinate 6,639,622, forward strand.
TTGCTATTGGTACCCGCTACGGTGGCGAACAACTTACTGCGGTAACAGGTAGCTTATTAGCTAACGTGGGTGAAATAAATAATAAAGGTATTGAATTAGCTTTGGATTATATTGCTATTGATAACGGCGATTTCCAGTGGCGTACCAACGTTAACTTAGCGCATAACAAAAACAAAATTGTTTCCTTAAGCTCTGGTATCTTCCAATATAATCCGGCCAGCCCTAGAACATATGGTACTTTTGGTAGCGGTCAGGGAGGTATTGCCCAGCCAGTAGTGTTACAAGAAGGTCGTCCAGTTGGTCAGTTCTACGGTCCTGTTTTCCAAGGTTTCACGCAGAACAGCGATGGCTCTTACTCTTATAAATTCCAGGATATCGACGGCGATGGAACGGTTGATCCATTTGGTAAAGACCGTACTTATTTAGGCGATGCTAACCCTGATTTAGTGTTTGCCTGGGGGAACACGTTTACTTATAAGAACTTTGATTTAAGCTTCTTGCTGCGCGGAGCTGTTGGTCACCAAATTGTAAATGGACCTTACATCTACTCCGCTAACCCTAACCGCTTCCCTGGTAACAACGTTATTTCCGATGCCTTTTCTACCGGCATTCCGGCCGGTTTGTCGCCTGCTTTCTCTAGCTTGTGGGTAGAAGATGGCGATTTTGTTCGTCTGGATAACTTCCGGTTCTCTTACCGTTTGCCTAACTTCTGGAAGTATTTAACGAATGCATCCGTATTCGTGGCCGGAAATAATACCTTTGTTATTACCAAATACCGGGGTATTGATCCGGAGCCAAGATTAGGTGCATCGCGTGATGTGTACGGTGGCTTAAATACCAATGTGGGCGGTACTACTATATCAGCAGCCGATGCTAATGCGCTAAATCTTTCTCCCGGTATCGAACCAGTTACATACTATCCTAAGACTCGTTCGTTCTCTTTAGGCGTATCATTAACTTTTTAAATAATGATGATCCTAATTATTTGCCTTTTACACTTTTAAATAAGTGCTTTAATTTAAATATGATATGAAAATACATCCTTATAAAAAGATTATTGCTGCAGCCTCTATTACCTCTTTGCTCCTGGGTGCGCCGGCCTGTACCGATCTGGATACTGAAATTTATGACCGGGCCGATGCGAATGAATTCCCGACTAGCGTACAGGAATTGCGATCTATTATCGGGTCTACCTATGCCGAGTTGCGTGGTTTTTATGACCCGGTGAGTGTATTAAATGAGGCCACCTCCGACGAGATGGTGGTACCTACCCGCGGACCAGACTGGTACGATAATGCTTCGTGGCAGCAAATGGCCCGTCACGAATGGACCCCCGTTTCACCGGGGCAGATAAATGGGTCCTGGGAGTGGGCTTATCGGGTAATTGCCAAAGCTAACATTAACTTGGTAGCACTTAATACTACCCAGTTAGATATTTCTGATGCCGATAGAGCAACCTTGGCCGCCGAACTAAAAACCGCCCGCGCGTATGCGTACTTCTGGCTAATAGACATGTTTGGCAGTGTTCCCCTTATTACCGAAGATACTCCGCCAGGCAACCCTAGCCAGAGTCCTCGCTCCGAGGTATTTGCTTTTATTGAAAAAGATTTAAAAGATGCATTACCAAATTTGTCAGAAGGGAAAGGCACGGAGTTTTATGGTCGGTTCACGAAAGGGGCAGCCAATACCTTATTGGCTAAATTGTACTTAAATGCGGAAGTTTATACCGGTACTGCTCGTTGGCAAGATGCTATTGCCGCTACGGATGCCGTTATTAATTCCTCAACGGGATATTCTTTAAACCCGGATTTCTTATCTAACTTTGCTGTAAATAATGCGGCTAACCCAGCTACTTACAACGAGAATATTTTTACTATTCCGTATGATAAAATTCTGGCTACCGGTATGAACTGGCAAATGCGGACACTTCACTATGCGCAAGGTGGAGCGTATGGATTAAGTGGTAACCCCTGGAACGGATTTGCTACCCGGGCAGATTTTTACAATACCTTTCCGGAAAACGATAAACGTCGGGCTATATGGTTAGTAGGGCCGCAAAAAGATAATCAAGGCAATATAATCCAGTTTACCGATGCAGTGGATAACAAAAGTAAACAGTTAATATTTACGCCTGAAATTTCTTCGCTGGAGAAAGCTTTTGGTAACGAAGGGGTTCGAAACGTGAAGTACGAGGTACAGAAAAACAATAACCGAACCGACCAGGACAACGACTTTGTAGCTTTCCGTTTTTCGGATGTACTTTTAATGAAAGCCGAAGCCTTGGTTCGTTCAGGTAACAGTGGCGATGCCATAGATTTAGTAAATCAGGTTCGGCAGCGGGCTGGTGTTGCTAATTTGGGTGCGGTTACGCTGGATGATATTTTAGCCGAACGTGGCCGGGAATTAACCTGGGAAGGCTGGCGCCGCAACGATTTGATTCGTTTTGGCAAATGGGAAGATGCCTGGCAGTTTAAGAACAACAGCGATGTAAATAGAAGATTATTCCCTATTCCGGCAACGCAACTTTCCAGTAACCCTAACTTAAAACAAAACCCGGGTTACTAATATTTGGCCTTATCTAATTACCACTAAATACCAACCAATAAAAAAAGCAAGTTGCTTCAACTTGCTTTTTTTATTATATTAGAGAAGCCTTTAAAGCGCTTTTTGTAGTTTACCGATGATATCTAAATTAATTCGGGCCTTAACGGCCGTTGTTATTTGTTGCACCTGTTTTGCCTGCCAAAAAAAAGAACTCACTACAGATACTTTATTTGAAGAACTATCCACTTCTCAAACCAATATTACTTTTATTAATAAAGTAGAGGTAACGCCAGAAATGAACATTTTCAGTTACCGCAACTTCTACAACGGGGGTGGAGTAGCTATTGGCGATGTAAACAACGATGGCTTGCCGGATATTTACTTTTCGGCTAATACTGCTAAAAACCAACTTTACCTGAACAAAGGTAATCTGCAATTTCAGAATATAACCGACTTAGCCCAGGTAGCAGGTAAACAAGCCTGGAGTACCGGCGTAACTATGGCCGATGTAAACGGCGATGGTTTACTGGATATTTACGTGTGCAATTCCGGTGATGTAACCGGCGATAATCGTAAAAACGAACTTTTTATTAATAACGGTAAAAATTCTCAAGGCATTCCTACTTTTACCGAAAAGGCCAGCGAGTATGGGCTGGATGATGAAGGGTATGGCACCCACGCCGCTTTTTTTGATTACGACCGCGATGGCGATTTAGATGTATATTTACTAAATAATAGTTCTTACCCGGCCAATAGGCTAGGCTATACTAACGTCCGAAATCAGCGCGATAAATTAGCCGGTCAGAAATTATTCCGGAACGATAACCAGAAATTTACCGATGTAAGCGAAACGGCCGGCATTTATGGTAGCTTAATTGGTTTTGGCTTAGGCATTACTGTTGGCGATGTAAACAACGATAATTGGTTAGATATTTTTATTTCTAACGACTTCTACGAGCGCGATTATCTGTATATCAATAATCAAAACGGTACTTTTACCGAAGCTTCTAAAGACTGGATGCGGCACGAAAGTTTATCTTCCATGGGCGCCGATATTGCCGATATCAACAACGATGGCCACCTGGATATTTTTGTAACCGATATGCTGCCCAGTAACGATACGCGGCTAAAAAGAACTTCCCAGTTCGAAGGTTACGATTTAGAACAACTAAAACTCTCCCGCGATTTTCATTACCAATACATGCAGAATATGCTGCATTTAAATAACGGTAATAATTCGTTTAGTGAAGTAGCGCGGTTGGCGGGGGTACAAGCTACCGACTGGAGCTGGGGCGCTTTATTATTCGACATGGATAACGATGGCCTAAAAGATATTTTTGTAGCTAATGGTATTTATAACGATATAACCGATCAGGATTTTGCTAATTTTTTGGGTAACGAAGAAACCATGCGGCGGGCCGTAGAAGGGGGCGGTTATAATTACAATAAAGAACTTATCTCTAAAATGACTTCTACGCCTATTCCGAATTATGCCTTTCAGAATAAGGGTAATCTGCAATTTGTGAATAAAGCAGAAAGCTGGGGTTTAGGAAAGCCCGGCTTTTCTAACGGGGCGGCTTACGGAGATTTGGATAACGATGGCGATTTAGATTTAGTAATTAATAATGAAAATTCTCCCGCTACAGTCTATAAAAATAAAGCTACTGAAAAACTTAAGAATAACTTTTTACGGGTAAAACTGCAGGGTACCGCAAAAAACCTCGATGGCATTGGAGCTAAAGTATACGTGCATCAACCAAACCAGACTTTGTACCTGCAGCAAATGCCCAACCGGGGTTTTGAATCATCCGTCGACTTAAACTTAACTTTTGGCTTAGGTAAAGAAACTCGCATTGATTCGGTAAAGATCATCTGGCCGGACGACAAAATGCAAGTAGTAAAAACAGTAAAAGTCAATCAACAACTAGTTTTAAATTACCAAAATGCCGATAAAACATTAAAACCGGTAAAAGTTAAAGCTACAGGACCTTTTTACGATGCTACTCAGCAAGTAAAATTAAATTATGTTCACCGCGAAAGTAACTTTGTGGACTATAACCGCGATGCACTCTTAAAGCAAATGCTTTCCACTCAAGGTCCGGCCTTAGCTACCGGTGATGTGAATGGAGATGGCCGCGAAGATGTGTACGTAGGCGGAGCAGTGGGTAACCCTAAAAAACTTTTCTTGCAACAGGCAAATGGTACTTTCCTGGAAAAACCAACCACCACGTTCCAGGATGGTTTGCAATCAGAAGATGTAGATGCCATATTTTTTGATGCCGATAAAGATCAGGATTTAGATTTGTACGTTGTAACAGGTAGCAACGAGTTTTTGCCTAATGCTCCGGAGTTGCTGGACCGGCTTTACTTAAACGACGGAAAAGGAAACTTTACCCGCGATAATCGCTTACCCAACTTGGCCGAGAATGGTTCCTGCGTGGCCGCGGCCGATTTCGACCAGGATGGCGACATAGACTTATTTGTCGGGGGTCGCATGGTTTCTGGCAGCTATGGTTACGATCCACCGAGTTATTTATATGTTAACGATGGCACGGGTAATTTTAAAAACTATACCAAGCGCTATTTACCTAAAAATGAATTAGGCATGATTACAGATGCCGCCTGGGCGGATGTAAATGGCGATAAATATCCCGAATTAATAATTGTAGGTGATTGGATGCCAATAATGGTATTTAAAAATAATAATGGCCGTCAGTTGGTGAGCAGCCATTCAGCGGGTATCCCTAATTCAGAAGGTTGGTGGAATGCCATAAAACCGGCTGACGTAGACGGCGATGGCGATCTGGATTTTATTTTGGGTAATCTTGGTAAAAACACACGTATTGTGGCCAATACTAAACAACCCGCCGAGTTATACACCGCCGATTTCGACGACAACGGTACAGTAGAACAAATTATCTCTTGTTATACCGAAGATGGTAAAGCCTACCCCATGGTGCTGAAACAGGATTTACAAAAACAAGTACCCAGCATTAAGAAAAATTTTATTAAATACACCGATTACGCGGGTAAACAAATTCAGGAGATATTTCCGGAAGAAGTTTTAAAAACAGCAATAGTTAAAAAAGTAACTAACCCCAATACTTCTATTTTGCTCAATCAAGGTAATTTTAAATTTACTTTGCAGGCGCTACCGCTCGAAGCGCAGTTTTCCCCCGTTTTTGGTATTGAAACCTTCGATTACAACCACGATGGCAAACTGGATATGCTACTAACCGGTAACTTCTTTGATGTTTTGCCGGAAATTGGGCGTTACGACGCCAATTATGGTTTACTTTTGCAAGGGAAAGGCCAGGGTAAATTTGCCGTTATTAAATCCCAAGATTCGGGTTTGCAAGTAAACGGGCAAGTACGCAAAAGCCGACAAGTTATTGGTTCTGCTAACCAGCCGCTATTCATTTTAGCTAAAAACAATGACACTTTACAAGTTATCAGTTATAAAAAATAAATCTGCTTTTTGTTACAGCATCTTCCTGCTTCTAACCTGTTTCATTTCCTGCACGGGCAAAAAAACAACTACGACGGTAGTTAAAAATCCACTTTTTGAACTAACAGATAGTAGTAAAACCGGCATAACGTTTAGTAATAACCTGCAGGATACCAAAGATTTCAATATCTTAAGTTACTTGTATTATTACAACGGAGCCGGAGTAGCCGCTGGCGATGTAAACCAGGATGGGTTAACCGACTTGTTTTTCGTATCTAATCAGGGTAAAAACAAACTCTACTTAAATAAAGGAAATTTCCGCTTCCAGGATATTTCAGAAAATGCCGGTATTAGCGGGTATGCCGATTGGAAAACCGGCGTAACTATGGCCGATGTAAACGGCGATGGCTGGCTAGATATTTACGTGTGCGCGGTAGGCAATTACAAAGGCTTGGAAGGCGCCAATGAACTGTACATAAATAATGGAGTTGGACCGGATGGCCAGGTAAGCTTTACAGAAAAAGCAGCGGATTACGGCTTAGATTTTTCGGGTTTTTCCACGCAGGCTGCTTTTTTTGATTACGACCGCGACGGCGACCTGGATGTGTATTTACTTAACCACGCCGTGCATACTGCCCGCAGTTACGACCGGGTAACTGCCCGAAACCTGCGCGATAACGAAGCCGGTGATTACCTCTTCGAGAATCAGTTAATTACCACTAAAGGCCAGGTACCAAAAGGAACCGCCGTAAAATTTAAAGACGTGAGCCAAGCGGCCGGCATTTACGGCGCAGCTATGGGCTACGGCTTAGGAATAGCGGTAGCCGATTTTAATAATGATGGTTGGGTCGATATTTACGTTTCTAACGACTTTCACGAAGATGATTATTATTACCTGAACAATGGGAATGGCACCTTTACCGAAAGCGTGAAAGACCATTTTCGCCACTTAAGCCGCTTTTCGATGGGCAATGATGCCGCCGATATGAACAACGACGGTTATCCGGATTTAATGACGCTGGACATGTATCCGGAAGATGAAAAAATTGAGAAAGAATCGATGGGCGAAGACCCCATGGATATTTACCTCTACAAACTACAGTTCGGTTATTTTAACCAGTACAGCCGCAATTGCTTGCAATTAAATTTAGGAGGGCAAAAATTTTCGGATATTGGTTTAATGGCCGGAGTAGCCGCTACTGATTGGAGTTGGAGCCCTTTGTTGGCTGATTACGATAACGATGGGCACAAAGATATTTTTATTACCAATGGCATTGTGCGCCGGCCCAATAATTTGGATTATATAAAATTTGCTTCGGCCGATTCCATGCAATTTGCTAAAAGTATCTCGAAGCAGATGGATCAAAAAGCCATAAGTATGATGCCGGAAGGCAAAGTACATAATTATATGTACCGCGGCACCACTAGTTTGCGCTTTCAGGATGAATCTACGAATTGGGGATTTGCTGAACCAACTATTTCGAATGGAGCTGCTTACGCCGATTTAGATAATGATGGCGATTTAGATTTGATTACCAATAATATTAACGCTCCGGCAGGTGTCTACCAAAATCAAAGCAATAAATTAGTAAAGCACCATTACTTAAAAGTTAAACTGCAAGGCGAAAATCTAAATACCTATGGAGTAGGAGCCAAGGTGTTTGTGAAACAGGCTGGGAAACTCCAGTTTCAGCAACTAATGGCTACCCGTGGTTTTTTATCGGCGGTAGAACCCGTTTTAAATTTTGGTTTAGGTAAAGCCCCGCAGGCCGATACTTTACTTATTATTTGGCCTAACCAGAAAGCTCAGGTAAAAACCAACATTCCGGCAAATAGTACTTTGGTTTTAAAACAAGCCGACGCTCAAGAAGAAGCAAAGGCATATTATGCTCATTTATTTCCTAAAACGCCGCCTTTATTCGAAGAAATTACTAAAACTACCAACGTAGATTTTAAGCACCAGGAAAATAGTTACCTCGATTTTTACCGAGAAAGTTTAATGCCGTTCCAGGTATCTACCGAAGGCCCAAAACTGGCAGTAGGTGATGTAAACAACGATGGCTTAGATGATTTTTACGTAGGTGGTGCCAAATGGCAACCCGGTAAATTGTTCGTACAACAGAAAAACGGTAAATTTTTAACTACTAACCAAGCGCTTTTTCAAGCTGATTCTACTTACGAAGATGTGGATGCCGCTTTGTTTGATGCGGATAAGGATGGGGATTTAGATTTATACGTGGTAAGCGGCGGTAACGAATTTTACGGCAAAATGCCCGAGCAGTTCGACCGTTTATACTTGAACGATGGGCAAGGTACGTTTACGAAAAGCAATAACCTGCCCCCGATGTACGATAATAAAAGCTGCGTAAAAGTTGCGGATTACGATAAAGATGGCGACTTGGATCTTTTTGTCGGTGGGCGGGTAGTAGGCTATCAATACGGCAATTCGCCTAATTCTTACTTACTCATTAACAATGGGCAAGGTAAATACAGCGATCAAACGGCTCAACTGGCTCCGGCTTTGCGGCAAGCGGGTATGGTTACTGATGCTTCCTGGGCGGATTATGACCAGGATGGCGATTTAGATTTAATTGTGGTAGGCGATTGGATGCCGATCCGGATTTTCGAAAATCAAAAAAATCGTTTAATCGAAACTACCGAACCGAGCGGTTTAGCTGCTTCTCAAGGATTATGGCAAACCATTCAAGCCGCGGATTTTGATAAAGACGGTGACCAGGATTTTGTAGTTGGGAACCTCGGCACTAATACCAAATTACGGAAACATCCAGATACTAAGTTAAAGTTATACGTGAAAGATATTGATGGCAACCAAACGGTTGATCATATTTTAGCTTACAGTTTAGGCAATAAGTGGTACCCGGTAGCTACCAAAGACGAGCTAGGCAAGCAAATGCCCCTTATCAATAAGAAATTTACTAATTACAAGGAGTTTCCGGGTAAAGCCATCGACGAAATTTTTAATAATAATGAATTAAAAGATGCCAGAGTACTGGAGGTAAACCACTTTGAATCAATTTATTTAGAAAATGACGGCAAAAAGCATTTTAAAGTAGTGCCTTTGCCTAAGGAGGCTCAGATTTCTAAAATATTTACTTTTTACCCTACCGATATTAATCAGGACGGTAATTTAGATGTTTTATTGGGCGGTAATTTTTATGGCGTAAGCATGTACCAGGGGCGCTACGATGCTAGTTACGGGTTATTATTGCAAGGTAATGGCAAAGGGGCCTTTAAACCCATCCTGCCTACAACCAGTGGTTTTTTACTCGAAGGCGAAATCCGGGATATTAAGCCGCTAAAAACTGCATCCGGTCTTATTTATCTGGTTGCCCGCAACAATGCTCCTCTTCAGGTATTCCGGCCCAAGAAGACCGGTGCTACCGCTTTAGCTACTAAATAGTTGTACGTTTTAGATGGTAAATTTTCTTTTTAGAGTGCTAACTGTTAATGATAGAACTTTTTATTGATTGAGAGCTATTAGGTAGTAAGCTACAAAATGCATAATAGTTTTAATGAGAACAAAAAACTATAAGCGTATTTACTTAAAATGACACTTTATAGGATTATAATAGTGTTTTTTATTAAAAGTTTAGCAAATTTTTCAGTAACCGAAACACTTATCTAAATTTTAGGTCAGTTTAGTCTTTGCTATTTTATTTATTATCTTTAAGTAAAAATAACGATGTTGCTTTTACAGGTTATGGAGTAATTACCTGTAAAAAAGCGTTGGTTCTTTATGAAGGTTGAGTTTTTTTCTTTTTTAATTGCTATTGTAATGCTGGTGGGGGTGAGTTGTCAGAAAAGAACAGCTGATCAAACTACCTTAGCCAATCCGGATGTGATGCATACTTCCGTTCGGAAGTTAACCGATGTAATGGTGCACGATATATTTTCGCCGCCCGTTGCCAGCCGAGTATACGCTTATTCTACTATTGCGGCTTATGAAGCCTTGTTGCCAGGCTATCCTAATTACCAATCCTTAGCCGGGCAGTTAAAAAATTTAAAAGATATACCTAAGCCTACTCCAGGGCAGGAATATTGCTATCCATTGGCAAGTTTACGGGCTTTTTTAACGGTAGGTCGTACCCTTACCTTTTCCGGCGACAAAATAGATGAATTTGAACCATTAGTTTACCAAAAATACAAAGATGCCGGCTTAGACGAAGAAGTATATGACCGCTCGATGGCTTATGGAGAAGCCATTGGTAAAAAAATACTGGAATGGGCCAATCAGGATGGTTATCGCGAAATCCGCGGCCACCGTTATACTGTGGTAACTACCGAACCCGGAAAATGGCAACCAACCCCACCGGCTTATATGGATGCTATAGAACCCTATTGGTATAAAATACGGCCGTTTGCTTTAGATTCGTGTAGCCAGTTTAAACCGGCTGTGCCTAGCAAATTTGATGTAAGTAAGGGAAGCGATTTTTACAAGGAAACGATGCAGGTGTACGATGCCGGTAAAAACCTGACGACTGAACAAAAAACTATTGCCTCTTTCTGGGATTGTAATCCGTTTGTGATGCACAACACGGGGCACGTAATGTACGCTACCAAAAAAATAAGTCCGGGTGGTCACTGGATTAATATTGCTGCCGTTGCATCTAAAAAAGCGAATGCCGACTTTATGAAATCAGTAGAAACGTATGCTTTAGTTTCTATTGCGGTAGCTGATGGATTTATCTCGTGTTGGGACGAAAAGTATCGGAGCGGTCGTATCCGGCCCGAAACGGTAATTAATACCTACATTGATAAAGATTGGGTGCCGTTGCTGCAAACGCCGCCTTTTCCGGAATACCCGAGTGGCCATAGTGTTATCTCTACAGCAGCAGCGGTTACGCTTACCTCTTTATTCGGCGAAAACTTTGCTTATACCGATTCAACGGAAGTAGTTTTTGGCTTATTGCCCCGTAAATTTACTTCTTTCCACCAGGCTGCCGAAGAAGCATCTATTAGCCGATTGTACGGGGGAATTCATTACATGCCCGCAATAACTAATGGACAAACAGAAGGCCGTTTAGTAGGCGAGTTGGTGGTAAGTAAAATTAAAACTCGGAAAGCAGATACAAAAGCAGAGCAAGTGGCGGTTGCAAAATAAGCCTCATTCATTACCATTACATCATTGTCCGCAAACCAGTAAAAATTCACTAAATGCTTATGGAGAAGTCAGGCGTATAGTTTTATTAAAGTTTGTTTTAAGTTCCCGATTACCAGCAACTACGAGAGCATAAGAAATAGTTGTTACTTTCTGATTACCTTACTAGCTTTACTCGTTACATAGCAAAACCATTAAATTAAATTAAATTAAACATGAATAAATTATTTGGTACCGGTTTAACCGTTTTAGCGTTTAGCGCGTTCTTTTTTCTTTCAACTGCTCTTATCGCTAAAAAAGAACAAGTTCGCCACGTAGTAGTTTTTAAGTTTAAACCTACTGCTACGCCAGCGCAAATTGCCCAAGTAACTCAAGAATTGGGCGCTTTAAAAAGTAAAATACCGGGTATTATCTCCTTCGAACACGGCGTAAACGATAGCCCGGAAAAGAAAAACTTAGGTTTTACACACGTTTATTTAATCACTTTTGAAAATGCAGCTGCCCGCGATACGTATTTGCCACATCCGGAACATAAAAAGTTCGGCCAATTGCTCGGGAAACTGGGTATTATGGAAGATGTGTTTGTTGTAGATTATGCGCCGGAGGCTAAATAGAATTTAGAAGAACAACGATTTCCTTAGTAAAAAAGAGCCTGCTGTATAAGTACAAGCAGGCTCTTTTTATTATTTAACGTGCGTTTGAGATAAAGATTAGTATAGAATGAATAGGAACCTCCTGCTCTTTATTTGGTCATTCTGAAAGAATTTAATCAGTTACTTACTAGTAATACCTGGTAGTATTTACTAATTCCCATAAGAGTATATTAGAAAGAAGTCAATCCGGTAGGTATTGAAAATAGGAATGTCGGAAACCTGCCGGAGCTGTAGTCTGATGATAGTTATTCCACTTCCGTCATCCTGGAAGGAACTAACCGGCAGAAAAGAAGAACGGATGATTGAAAGTAAAGGAGATTACCTGCTATAACTTTCTAGAAAACAGAAAACACTATGGCAGTCACTCTAAATTGGTTAGATCCTTCCAGGATGACGGAAGTAAGAATAAAAGTCGTTTTAAACTTCTATTTTCGACAATCCTATTTTAAAAATCTGTCGGGTTTGAACCATCCAAGATTCTTTTTACTATTGGGTATTAGCTCCTGCCAGGATGACCGAAATAGAAAGCAAGTAACTTTAAAATAGAATTTTATCTTTCTTGCTAGTACTATGTTGTATGGATCAATGCTTCTCTCGAACGCACATTATTTACGCACTTGTTTAAAAACAAATACCCCTTTTTTATTAGCAACAATTATATCGGTTAGCTTGTCTTGGGTAATATCTTGGGTTACCACGTGTACGCCTACACCGGAGCTATCATCTATCAGGTGCGGAATCCAAGTGGGGGTTTTGCCTGGCTTCAACTCAAACCAGTACAATACGGGCGGTTCAAACTCTCCTGGATCTTTGCCCATATGAGCAAAATAGCGTTTGCCTGTTACTAAATCGGGGTGCCCATCGGAGTTGATATCGGTAAAGGACAGGCCGTGCGTTTGGGTAAATTTATCGGAAATTAAATGGCGGTTCCATTGAATAGTGCCCTGTTCGTTGCGTACTTGTTCGTACCACCAAATTCCTAAGGCATGTGCCGAAGCAGAAACAACATCCTGGTCGCCATCTTCATCGAAGTCATACGTGTACATCTGTGAACAAGCTTCCCCTAAGTTTGCCGGGTGGAAGGTCCAATCTGTTTGCGTAGGATTGGCAGGTGCTTCCCACCAGCCTTCTTTTATCAATACATCCTGACGACCATCTTTATTGATATCACCTACTCCCAATCCATGCGAGAATGGCTCGGAACCAGGGCTTTTTTCCTTACTAATAGCTATTGGTTGCCAGGTTACATTTAAAGCAGAAACCGAAGGTTTAAACCAGGTCATCTGGCCCGTGGTAGAGTTCCCGCCTAATAAATCTAGTTTCCCATCGCCATCAACGTCGAAGAAACCAGCCGACTCATTACCTAGCGTGTTATGAATAATGTGGGCTGTCCAGTGGCCTTCTTTTTTCTTGGGATTTTCGAACCACATAACTTCTTTACCCGGAAAACCAACACGTACAAAATCCAGCCAGCCATCCTGGTTTACATCCATGGTGTGGCTCACAAAAGCATTGCTATATCCTTTGTCATAATAAAATTTTTCGGGCTGCGTTATTTCGTGCTTTTTCCAAATGGGTGCTTCAAACCAATAAGCACCAGCTAAAACATCTATTTTCCCGTCTTTATTTACATCACCTACTGCTACGCCTTCGGCAATAAACTCATCTGTTAGTACTTCTTTCGTAAAGGAAATCGTGCCCGCTTTTTTAGTTTTACTTACTTTTTGAGCAAGTAATGTAAAAGGCGATACACTCAAAAAAGTTAAAAGCAGGAGGTAAATAAAAGAATGACAAGGTTTAGGGTAATACATTCCTGGAATTTGTTTAATAACAGTTGCAAAACGATTTTTCATATATGGTAAAATTATACTACTAATCTGCCGGCTTAATAAAAGCTTTGTATGTAAATGAACTGGTTGGGGAAAGTATTACTATAAATTTAGAAATAAAAACATTCTTTTGGTAAATGAAAAAGCCCACTTCATTCGGGTGAGCTTTTTCAGATAAAAGTTAGTAAATAAACTTATTGGTTTAAATGTTAAGTATCTATGATTGAAGTTTGCATGAACAAGATAAAATCATAAGCCAAATAATTTTTTTATTAGGCTACATACATTATTGTTATAAGCCCTTTTACCAACCAGCAAAATTTACTGGCGCATTATTTTAATTTGTTCGTGTAGCTTGCTGCCTTGCAACTGTAGATAATATACACCGGGTTGCCGCATGGAACCCGAAAAATTAAAACTTAGAACAGTACTTGCCTGTTTAAGAGTACGTTTTCCATGGGCCAGCATAGCCCCTGTAGCAGAAATAAGTTTGTAAGAAACTTCTCCGGACGCAGCTTCTCTGAGGACTACTTTTACCCGACCATTAGGGCTTGGGTTAGGATACACGCGCAAAGAAGAACCTATAGAAGAAAACTCTTTACCAACAGTTGCCACGCGAGCTACCTGGTTTACCACTGTAAAGTTTATAGTGAGCGGTGATCCCGCTGTTCCGGTACCATTAGTACCTGAATAAGGGGTAGCTTTTAAGGTGTACGAGCCTGCCGCTGGTGTCCAACTGTTATAATTACCGTTATTATCTCCAAAAAGGGCATAAGGCACAGCTGTTTCAGTTGCTTGCTTCGCTTGTTTACCGCTTAAGCTAAACACAACACTGCCTATCTTTGCCGGATTAGTTATCGCCTGAATATTTAAAGCTTTGGTAGGTAGAGCACCTAAATTTAATACACTACCATTCGTTAAAGGCTGAATTGCTTGTTCAGTAGTGGCATTTATCAGAACAAAACCGGTTACCTGTTGATTAGTACCCGTTGTTGAATTTACAGTAACAACAATTTGATCAGCAGCGCTGCTTGTACCAAAATTATCCTTTACTACCAAGCTAAATACATAGCTGCCAGCTACTAAGCCACTCACGGTTGGGCTAGCAACTGTTTTATTGTTAAAGGTAGCTGTGTTTGGGCCACTTACCTGGCTCCAACTGTAAGCTTGAATGGTGCCGTCTGGGTCGGTACCGGAACCATTTAGCCCAACACTATTGGTGGGCAAGGTAATAGCCTTGTCCGTTCCGGCATTCGCAATGGGTGCCTGATTTGGGTTATTGGTTCCTTCGCCGGTTAAGCTAATTGTAAGCGGCGTTGTACTGCCACTGTAAGTCACACTTAACTGAGCTACTTTGGTACCCAATGAAGCTGGTTTAAAAGATACCGCCACAATAGCAGATGCATTGGCGCTCAAGCTTACTGCATTCGAGAAGTTATGCGTGAATTCAGCACTATTAGCTCCTGTTAGAGTTACGGTATTTATTTGTTGAGTTGTAGAACTCGTATTAGTAAGCGTTATTGTTTGCGCTTGAGAAATAGTACCGGCTTGCTGGCTAAAAAAATGCAGGGAAGTCGGGTTTGCTGTGATTTGTCCGTTAGCTGGATTAGTAAGTGGAAGGATCTCAATGGCTGATATTTTAGGCTGATCTACTTTTACAGAGAAATCAATATTAAGCACACCATCTGTTACTGTTACATCAAACGTTTTTACTAGAACTTTCATGGCACCGGCTTCGGCGTAGATGTCGAAATTAGCTAATTCTACTGTGCCTCCTTCTAAATTAACCCCGAATATCCGTTTGCCCACTCCTGCAGCTCCACCACCAGTAGCTCCCCAGTATATTTCCGCGAAATGTAAGTTTACTCTGTACGTTCCGGCAGCCACCGGAAAAGCGTAACCAAATGGAGTGGCCGAGCTTCGTTCGGTTTTGTATAACTGATCAGAGTTTGTGTTCGCAATATCCGCAATTTGATTATTGGTATAAATTTTACCACCCGTAAAGTATTTATCAGCTTCCCAGCTTTTATTCTCTAGCGTAAGGGCCGGCCCACCACCGTTTATCAGATATAAGGGCGAAACAGAACTGCCACCCGCCTGACCGTTCAATCCAATTGTAGTTGTTCCTCCAGTTCCGGAATGATTAATAAGCACACTCCCGGTTTTAGTACCACTAGTAGTAGGGCTAAAGGAAATGCTTAAGGTTACACTTCCGCCTGCCGGAATGACAAATGGTAGAGAAAACGAAGTATTATGGGAGAAAGCAGCATCGCCGGTTTTAGTAATGCCTGTAACTACAATAGCCTGATTGCCTGTAGTATTGCTTAAAATAAGTGTTTTACTCGTAGTAGAAGCAGTAGCAACCTGCCCGAAATCTAAAGTGCCTGGGGCCGTTATCTTACTCTGACTTAATGCTGTTCCAGCAGGAATGGTAGAACCAGAAACATAATAGGCTTCCTGTGAAGTAAGTAAGGGACTTCCTCCCTGGTTACCTGCTCCCGTAACAATGTAAATACCGTTATTACTTTCAATAGCTTGGGTGCCATGGCGGCCTTGTTGCAGATCGGCTAACCGACGCCACGTGTTGGTTGTAACATTCAGGGCTTCCGTTTCTTTGTGGCCGGCTGGTTGCGTGCTTTCGCCTCCAATAACCAATAGTTCGTTGCCTAAAACAACTGTGCCGGCTCCAGCCCGTTGAGTAGGAATATTACTGCTACTAGGTAAAGTTGACCAACTACTGGTTGTAAAGTCATAAACATCCACTTCTGGTACCGTAAAAGTAAAGGTTTGCCCGGTACTGGCAGAGGAACGCCTTCCACCAGCCACATACAATTTACTATTTACAATCGCCGCATGAAAATGATCCCGGGCTCGGGGAGCATTTGGCAAAGTCTTCCAGGTATTGGTAGCCGGATCATATTCATCGAACCAGTTTACCCAACCACTCCAATGGCCATCTAAGATTCCACTTATCAGGTATATTTTATTATTGTACACCACTACCCCTGCCGAGCCCCGCCGGCGTGCCTGCGGTATAGATGGTCCGTTTATCCATTTATCGGTAACCGGATTATAAATATAAATTTGCGCTACAGGTGTTTCGCGGGGGTAAGAACCCGTAAAAGCACCCACTACATAAATTAATCCATTTAAAGTAACCGCTTGAAAATGGTGTAGCTCCATGGGTACATTGCTCTTGTTTACCCAGGTTTTATTAATCGGATCGTATTCCTGTACGGCTTTAATGCCCCGGCCACCAATTAAGTAAAATTTATTGCCTGCTTGCACATACGCATTCTCTTCGCGGCCAATTATAGCGCCGGAATTTGCAGTAAGGGTTTGCCAAGTACCTAAAGCAGTAGCCTGATTGGAGGTAACATTAATAAAATCCCAGGTTGCAGTAAAAGGCGAAGCATTTCGGGAAGTAGCCATAATACCAACTGCCAAAGCCGGGCTTCCCTGAAGAGCAGTTAATAAGGCGCCGCTTATCTGAATAGGCGTTCCTAAACTAAATACAGTACCGCCATCACGACTATATTTGGGCTGTACGGTTCCTGTTACCGGATTTACAGCTAAAAATAAATCCAGAGTAGAGGCTGGTATTCCGCCATTTATATCAAACTGATAAGAAACAGGTGTTCCGGCATTTTCAAAAACTACTTCTATACCGCTTTTGCCCCCATTGGCATTCAGTACTATTTTTAAATAATTATCCTGGTCGCCGGTTCCAATAAAAATACCTTGAGATTGATTTCCTTGCGGAGGTTTGTTATCAAAAAAGTTACCTAAAATCCGGGCTTGAATTGTAAAAGGACCTGTGTTGGAAGTTACATTTAAGCCAAATTGAAAAGCATTTTCCTGAGTGTTTAAAGCACCCAAAGCATCGCCTGCCGAAACCGCTACTACCGAAAAAGCACCTACTGCTCCGCCAGCAATTAAATTATCTTCATTATATAATTTAGAATAATCATTAGTGGCTATTTTATTACTCATTAAACCGGTAAAACCTAATCCAAAAAATCCCGTGCCCGGATAGTTGTTAAATAAATCGTACTTAATAGGAAGTGAGGTGGTCAAACCATTTTGAGCATCTTGGGCAAAATAATCTACATTGTCCGCAATTTGATCGTTATCATCATCAGTATCCTTTAAATCTGAAACTTTATCCCCATCAAAATCAGCTGGCTTACTGGAGGCAGAACATGGATTGGTTTGGTTGTCTATTTCATCCGCATTCGTGTAGCCATCTCCATCTTCATCTAAAGTGCTACTATACTGACTGCTGCAAGATATAAAATCGCCTGGCTCGAATATAGTAATGGCATTTGCTCCATAAGTAGCGGCCCATACTGAACCCGGAAAAACATCATTATCGCCCTGAGCAATTATATCAAGTGGCTGTGAACCAAAATTAGCGGCAAAAGGTGCATCCGTTATTAGTTTTTTGCCGCCTTTACTATTTAAGACTTGGTCGCCGGTACTATTTAAGGAAATCTTATAAATGTTGCCATTGTAGCAGGCGGCCAGTAAACTTCCTTTTAAAGCATTATTAAAATTGGAAGCGGTGTATTCGGTTAATCCATTGGTAGAAGTGGGAAAAGTTAATAAAGAATTATCTGCTTCGCCGGGGCTTTGGTAATCGCCTTCTATGGGGTGGGCCAGATTTACGGGTACAGGCGGCCAATCTGCCGGTAATGGATCGCTCCCGGTTTTGCTTGTACGCCAGACACCAGTCGACCCGGAACGAGTGTATAAGCCTGCTCCCGCCGGGTTTGCCCGGATAGGATTAGGATGACCTGCATAATAGCTGCCCGGTTCGTAGGTATCTAAATTGCCGATATAATGAAAACCATCCAGGTTATTTACCTGCGGATCATTTACACCCGGACCACTGGAGCCCGGTTCACCAACAACATAATTATTAGTAACCTTACCCGTCGCTCCTTCATTTGCCGGTCCGCCTCCCCATCCTTGGTTAGGTCCGTTATCTACCGTATACATTCTTCCTGCTTTACCTGGCGTTTTTGTAATAACTAAATCATAAGCATTACGATAGCCGGTAGAATGAACTTTTACCGGACCTCCTATAACAATTTTGGCCTGGTTCAATCCATCGTTTCCACCGAAAGGATCGCCTGCATCTGTTCCATCAGGGTTATTGCTCCGGGTAGGATCGTCTACAGTTGGCAAATCATATTTATATTTGGTGTTACCACTGCCCTTCATCGGAAGGGCTTCTACTTGCGATAAATCTATGGCCACAATGGAGGCAGATAAGGCATATTCGCAGATATAAGCAAAGTTGGCCGAAGGAGAACCAGCATTTGTAAATCCGCCGATAGTTAAGTAGAGCGTATTGGTTTTAGGATCCAACTGCATGCCATTAGTTGAATGATTTTCTTCGGAGCGAGGGAATCCACGGATTAAATCTACCTTATCCCAACTACTGGCTGTTTTGGTAAGCTTGGAAAGAATCCCCGAATTAGTATCTAAGTTTAGATCTCCTGATGGGCCACCAATGCGGCTATCGCTGGAGGTTACGTACATAATCGGGTTGGCTGCAGTACCACTTAGCAGCAATGAAGTTACCTGTCGGGTAGTGACACCCGTATTAACGGTGCCATTATCATTATGATTTGGAATTTGATTTATCAAGCTTACAGTTTCGGTAGCTGTAGCTGAATAATTATTAGCGCCATTTCTTACAATGGTGAAAATTTTAATAAGACCGTTTTGTTGGGCAATGTATAAACGGCCATCTGGGCCAAATTGTAAAGAGGTAGGATTTGTAATCGAAACTCCTTTTAAACTGCTAGTATTAAAGTTTTGCCCCCAAACGGGATCAATCCTTATAAATTGGGTTAGTAGTAATAAACTTAAAAATAAAAGTTTATTACTACTAACCCAATGGATAGTAATTAGTAGGTTCATAGCGGCTAGAAAATGGCTGTTAAAAATTTATAAAATGTTTAGAGAAAATGAGGAGGGTTAGCTAAAGACTCCAGGTTTTTGGAGGCTCCGGAAGCAGAGCTTGCTATTTTTGATTTAGATGCGTTTTTATTAATCTTTTTTAGGAAGTAATAAAAAGAGCTACCAATTGGTAGCTCTTTTTAAAATGTCAGATAAATTTTACCGAACGATTAGTCGGGTGGTTACTTTAGTGGTTTTAGAACTTACCACTATCATATATACTCCCGAGCTAAACCTATTGGTAAAGGCCAGGTTAGTATGTAGGATACCGTTGGTATTCGTAACAGCTAATCCAGACTGAATAACGCTTCCTTGTGCATCGTACACTTGAATAGTTACCTCTTCGTTTGCTTTGAATTGGCTTGCTTCCAGGGTTACTTTATCACCAAGGTTCGGATTCGGATAAGCGGTAAGAGTAGTTTTAACCTCTTCGGCCACACCATTTTCACTCAAGGAACCAACCCCGATTCTAGCTGCAGTAGTGATTTGCGGTAGTACTTCGATAGCTGATACTTTCGGCATATCTGCAGCACCAGAAGTGAAGTTGATGTTCAGTACTCCATCCGTTACAGTTACCGGAATAGTTTCCAACACTGGACGCATCGCTCCACCTGCTCTGGCGTAGATGTCGTAATTGGTCAGTTTGCGACCGTTTTCTACATCTACGTTAAACTGACGGCGACCAGCAGCAGTATGGTAAACTTCAGCAAAGTGTAACACTACGTTCACTTGACCATTCTGTACTGGAATGCTGTACGTGAAGGCTGCCGCTGAACGCTCGGTACGGTACATCACATCATCAGTGGTATTTAGAATATCACCACTAGCAATCGAGTAAGTCCGGTTCGTGCCTCCAAAGTATTGATCGGCGCTGAACTGACGGTTGTTAGATGCTAAGAAAGCAGTTCCACCGGCATTGATGCGAATCGCGTTGGCAGTAACCACATTGTTTACTGTTACCGTAATCTGCTCGTCATCCATCATTACTGGTGAGCCGTTGTCTGTTACCCGTACCGTGAAGGTATAAGTGCCCGCCGTAGTTGGTGTCCAGGTGAATACCCCCGTCGAAGCATTAATTACCGCTCCGGTTGGGGCACTTACTAAAGAGTAAGCTTTTGTCTGGTTAGTATTCGCATCGGTGGCAGTAGCAGTGAAGGTCAGAGCCTGGTTCACCGTTACAGTTTTGTTGCCAATAGCCGCTAATACTGGAGCTACGTTGGTCACGGTTTGTGGAATCACTTCGATGGCAGATACTTTCGGCAGGTTAGCCGCTCCGCTAGTGAAGTTGATGTTCAACACACCATCTGTTACCGTTACTGGAATGGTTTCCTGAATAGCGCGTAATGAACCACCGGCTTTAGCGAAGATGTCGTAGTTAGTCAGCTTGCGGCTACCTTCTACATCTACGTTAAACTGACGACTACCGGCTCCACCTGTTCCTCTACCAGAAATTCCGAACCAAATTTCAGCAAAGTGTAACACTACGTTCACTTGACCATTCTGTACTGGAATGCTGTACGTGAAGGCTGCCGAAGAACGCTCGGTACGGTACATCACGTCATCGGTGGTATTCAGAATATCACCACTGGCGATAGATGAAGTACCAGCCGTGCCTCCGAAATACTGGTCAGCGCTGAACTGACGGTTGTTAGATGCTAAGAAAGCAGTTCCACCGGCATTGATGCGAATCGCGTTGGCAGTAACCACATTGTTTACTGTTACCGTAATCTGCTCGTCATCCATCATTACTGGTGAGCCGTTGTCTGTTACCCGTACCGTGAAGGTATAAGTGCCCGCCGTAGTTGGTGTCCAGGTGAATACCCCCGTCGAAGCATTAATTACCGCTCCGGTTGGGGCACTTACTAAAGAGTAAGCTTTTGTCTGGTTAGTATTCGCATCGGTGGCAGTAGCAGTGAAGGTCAGAGCCTGGTTCACCGTTACAGTTTTGTTGCCAATAGCCGCTAATACTGGAGCTACGTTGGTCACGGTTTGTGGAATCACTTCGATGGCAGATACTTTCGGCAGGTTAGCCGCTCCGCTAGTGAAGTTGATGTTCAACACACCATCTGTTACCGTTACTGGAATGGTTTCCTGAATAGCGCGTAATGAACCACCGGCTTTAGCGAAGATGTCGTAGTTAGTCAGCTTGCGGCTACCTTCTACATCTACGTTAAACTGACGACTACCGGCTCCACCTGTTCCTCTACCAGAAATTCCGAACCAAATTTCAGCAAAGTGTAACACTACGTTCACTTGACCATTCTGTACTGGAATGCTGTACGTGAAGGCTGCCGAAGAACGCTCGGTACGGTACATCACGTCATCGGTGGTATTCAGAATATCACCACTGGCGATAGATGAAGTACCAGCCGTGCCTCCGAAATACTGGTCAGCAATGAACTGACGGTTGTTAGATGCTAAGAAAGCTGCTCCACCCGCGTTGATGCGGATACCACTAACCACCGGACAGTTCTGATCCTTAGTAATAGTTACCTGTTGCGTTTTGCTGCAGCCAGAGGCATCTAATAGAGTTACAGTGTAAACACCAGGCTGTAAGTTGGTAGCCGTTGCGCCGGTTTGTACCGGAGTAGTGCTCCAGGTAATGGTGTAATTACCAGTACCGCCCGTGATGTTACTTACTGTGGCAGTTCCAGTTGTTGCGGTACACGCAATAACCGGGGCAGTAACATTAAAGGCTAAATTGTTGCGTTCCGGGATAGTAAATACTTTCGCAGTTTCGCATCCACCTGTTACATTTTCTTTTACATAGAATGTATAAGAGCCTGCAGCCATATTAGCAAATACCGGCGAGGTTTGGTAGCTACCGTTTGGTCCTAGTTTGTACAAGTAAGAACCAGCAGTAGAGTTAGCCACTCCGAAGGTAATGGAACCATTCGTTAAACCACATTCTGAGCCTAACACAGCTTGTTGCGTTAGAGTAACTGCGTTCGGGTTGGCAGAGGCGGCGAAGATTTCCATACCAGCTAATGCTACCCGGTTAACGGCTGGGTTAAACTTAACATCCAGTTTTCCGTCGGTTATATTTACTGCGAAATCTTTTACCAGGGCGGCTTTATAGCCCACTTCCCGGAAGATATCGAAGTTCGACAGACGGGTTTGGTTTTCCAGGTTGATACTAAATACCCGGGAACCTTCGGCAGTAAATGCGTTCTCTACAAAGTGCATCCGTACCATATAGTTACCATTAGCTACTGGTACAGAGTAGCGGGTTTCCGCTAAATCTGCCGCTGCTGACAGGTACGTTTGATACAGGGCGTCCTCATCGGTGCCAGCAATTGGCGTAGCTGCCGGTTTGTCTAACTGTATCGAACCTTGGCGGTAAGCTTTGTCTGCTTCCCAAACTTTACCATTTATGGTAACATTGGCATCAGCACCACCTTTTATGCGTTTTACCGCAGTAATCACGTTACAGTTATCATCGGCAATGCCGTACAGCGGAATCCGGAGTGGCGACAAGCTGTTATTATAATGTACCAGCAAGGCAGCATTCTTAATTCCTTGGCTATTTGACCGGAAGGTTACGGTTACAGTAGAAGTAGCCTGAGGAGCTATAGTAGTAACTGCAGGAGTAGCTACGCTAAATTCATTCAGGTTAGTACCTACTATTTCCAGGTTCTTAATGGTAATAGCCGGATCAGCAGTTCCATTGGTATAGGTTTGACCCAGGTTTTTCAAATCAACCGTACGGGTAAGGGCTACACCAATTTGACGAGAGCCAAAGTCGACAGCAGAAGTTACAGCTGCTAACTCAGAGTAATTTAAGGAACCAGCTTCTGGTTTAATATTACTCACGTAGAAAACATTGTCCTGATAATCGTAATTGGTAACCGTTGGCTGTCCAATATAATCATGGCCAATGATGTAAGTGTTCGGGATAATGTTACCGTTTGCATCTACCGCTTTCCATACACGCATACCAATTTTACCTTCGGAGTTCCGGGTACGGTCAGAGTAAGAACCGCTTACTTTAAATCCAAAGCTGCTGGTAGGGTTAAAGGTGCCTTCAGCTAATGTACCGGAGGTGCCATTTTTCAAAGGCAGCAAGCTTTGTCCATCCAGCGGATTATGCGTAAACACGGTAGAATTACTAGTAGAACCTTTCACGTAATACTGGAAGCTTTCGGTAGCTGCACAGCAACCGTGGTAAGCACCCATTTGTACTACATATACCGGTTTGCTGGCGTCGGCTCTGGTAAAGAAAGAAGATAAGATCTCATCTGTATTCAGTACCAGGCTGTTCCCTTCGTTGGTGCCATCGTTGGTGTTAAAGCCAACTTTAGTTTTGAAACCAAATGCCTGAATTATTTCCTGAGCGTGCGGTTCATTGCTGCCTTCACCTCTTGCTTGCCACATACCGTGCAAAACAATTTTCTTTTTCGGGTTCAGGTCATCATTCGACGCAAGCTGGAGCGTATCATTCAGAATTCTAATCCGGCCGCTGGTAAACTGGGCAATAAACTGGATACTTACTTCCACGGAGCTGCCCGGATTTACTGTAATCGGAGCGGCGGAGGTGGCATCGTAGTCTACGTTGTTTACTTTAGCTAATTTCCAACCAGTTGGATTAGAAAGAGTCATACTATTAATAGTAAGGGCTCCGGTTCCTTTGTTACTGATTCTCATTCTAACTACATCGTGGTTCCGGTTATAAGGAGTAAACGTGCCATCGTCATTGCTTCTCCGCCAAGGTAATTGGATGAGAGAAGCTACCAGGCGATCATTAGCCGGGAATTTATCTAAATTCTCTACTAACATATTGGCATTGCTCAGTTCTGGCTGCACGATGGTAAAGGAAACCGGATTCGTAATGGTTTCATTCTTATTACCATCAATTGCTTTGGTCCGCAGGCTGTAAGTTCCGGCAGTATTTACTAAAATTGGGGCAAAGTATTCTTTAAATGGCTCATTGTTGAGACTATAAAGTATCTGCGCTAATTCTGAGCCACCTGCGTCGGAGGCACTTACAGTAGCAATAACCTGGTTCCGGTAAACGCCCGCTGTTTGCAAGGTGCCTTTTAATTGTACGGCAACAACTGGTGGCATAAAGTCACCTTCGGCCGTTGCAGGATCTACGATTACAAAAGCAATTTTTGTGTTCGTGCCTCCAGTGGCGTCAATGGTGAGTTTACCATCGGTTACATTTATGGTAGTGGTAACAATTCGGTTAGGCACCTGAGCAGTAGGTACGAAGTTGGTGATAACCGGTACTCCTTCTACGTTAATCTGGTGATTGCTATCAAAGAAGTCAGGGTCACCTACGCCAACTGTTACGTTATACTGACCTGGGTTTACTTTCATTTCCCAGGTACCTGGAGTTTGACCGGTTGCTGTTCCTTGCATTAAAGCTAAGGTTCTTAAGCGGGCTTCTACCGTGGTGGAAGTACGTTCGCGCATGTTGGCGGTATGATCCTTCGGTTCTTTCGTTGTTGGGTTTACCCAACCATAGCCGCGGGTGTCATTGTAAGCTAAACCGACATCTGCCACGTAACCAGTAGGTGTAGCAGAAGTAGCTAGCTGGAAGTTTACCTTAATCGCATTCGGGCTTAGATCGCCTATCCGTAGGTTAATTGTTAAAACAGCATTTGTAAATCCGGTAGCGGCAGCAGTAACCGTAGCGGTGTACACGCCGGCGGTTAAGCCGTTTGTATTTACTCCGAAAGACACATCTCCTAAAGCTGCTGATGGCAGTACTAACCAGTTGCTGTTAGCCGATTTAGTAAATGTAAGAGCTGTTGGAGTACCGTTTTTAGCTTCTAAAGTAAGCGTTTTAGCTCCAACTGTACCGTTTACCGGTGCAGTAAAGTTAAGATTGCTAGCATTGAAAGCTAAGGATTTACGAGTTCCGGCAGGAATTACGTTCCGCAGTACGAAAACGTAATCTTGATAATCGCCATTCGAGGCATCTTCAAAACAAACCAGGTAGCTGTTAGGTACCAATTCGCCTTGGCGGTTTTTCAAAGGATAAGTACGTACAGCGTGTAAGGCCGGCCCACCTGCATTTAACTGATCTTCGGTGTAAGAAAGGCGGTTTTCTAAACCAACCACGTAAATACCGAAGGTAGCAGTTGCTGGATTGAACTGATCGGAACCAGCTACAATCTGTGGGAATAAAGCATTATGCTGCCCAAATATACCGGATAAGGTGCCAACAGATGAACGAACCGGAGTATTATTATTCTTAGTGTAATACCCAAACGGTAATTCTTGGTTTGGCGAATAACGGGCTACCGGAGTGATCGTTACCTGGCCTTCACCGGCTTTCTCAAATTGCTGAACGGCCACTTCTTCTCCCTTCAAGGTAGTTTGGATGCCGCCTGCTAAACTAGTCCAGCCAACGTTAATGTTGTATCCTAAGGTATTTACCACTGTTTGTAGTGGGGGCTCGTTATTGCCTTCGTAACCATTCAACGACATGGCATATAAGCCAACGTTAAGGGCCGGAGAGTTAACGGCATTGCTGTTAATCGTTAACGCTGCATTAAAAGTACTCACTACACTTAAGTTGCCGGGAGCAAATGCTACTTGCAAGGTTTTCGTCTCATCCGGTGCCAAGGAGTTGCCGGTTGGTTCGTTTTCCATTGTCAAGGTCTGCACCGTAAAATTGCTCGCATTTACACCACCAATAGCAATAGTACCCAGGTTAAGGGTGTTAGTGCCGGTATTGGTAATAGTAAGGCGTTTTGTAACAGTGGTATTTTTAAGCGCATCGAACACCAGTTCTTCGTTGCTTACCGCAATAGTAGCGGAGGCAGCCGGGCTATTTACCTGTAAAGTAACGGGTAGAGTAGCACTGGTATAACCTTCGGCAGATACAGTAACAGTAGCATTGTACGTGCCAGGTAATAACCCAGCTTCGTTAATACCAAAAGTTAAGGAACCTAGAGCAGCGGTTGGTAAAGTTAACCAAGGGCTGTTTGCCGATTTGGTTATGGTTAAAACCGGAGTACCGTTGCTGGCAGAAAGGGTCACTGTTTGCGGAACAGTAGTAGAACCTGGCGTATACGTAAACGCTAAAGATTGGCTGGAGAAAGTAAGTTGTTTTGCCACGGTTGCCCCATGAGGTTTCACGTTGCGTACAATTACTACAATATCCTGATAATCAAAGCCGCTTACATGTTCTTCGGTAGCTACAATGTAGGCATTCTCTATTACGGTTCCTTCGTCATCTTTCAACGGATAAACCCGAACGTGATGTGGTACTGCTCCGGTAAAGTTGTTTAGCGCATCTTCGCTGTACAAGTGCCGGTTAGCGAAGTAAGGCCAGCGTGAATAGAATCCAAAGGAGGCAATACCTGGGTCGAAAGAAAGCGTACCGTTGGTTTGCACGTCTACTGTCTGATAATTATTGTTATCAACGGTAAACAATTCGTTCTTTGCATTGGCATCGCCGGTAGTATACCAGCCGAAACCAGCTACAATACCACCTGCATCCTGCGGACCAAACACGGATAAAGGTTCTACAGTTACCGGACCATCTACCGCCCGTTGGAAGGCCTGAATAGCTACTTCTTCTCCTAATAAAGGCGCTTTAAAGTTGGTGCTGTGAATGATGTTGGTAGATTTATTATCGTCTCCTACGTTCACATGAATACCATGTACATCCAAAACAGCCTGAAGTGAAGGTTCATTAGAGCCTGATAAACCAATTGTTCCTAATCCGCTTAGTTTTACCTCTTTTACCGGGTTATTGGTGCTGCTTACTAATAAGCTGGCTGTTTTTACTCCGGTAGTAGTAGGGTTAAAGGCTACGTTAAAAGTAATAGCGCTGCCACGAGCAATAGTTACCGGAGAAGTAACACTTGGGGCTGGTGCTCCTATTAACTGGAACTGACCTTTGTCTACGCCGTCGAGGGTAATTCCCGTAACGGTTAAGTTGCTGTTACCTGTGTTGGCAATGGTAATGGTATGGTTTTTACCAGCCGCACCACCAACTACGTCGTTGTCTACTACTTCAGATGGGCTTACGTTAGCAATTCCTACCTGAGCTGAAGGAGCAGTTGCTTTCAATAACACTATTTGTGCGGTTTTACCACTAATGTTATTCCAGTTATACTCAATTACGTACAGGTTACCGGTTTCTACATCTTCGGTAATATCCAGCGGGTTAGTAAAGCCAGATAATCCAGTGATACCGTCTGTACCGGAACCAGTTTGCGCACCGATAATGTCATAAATTTTATCGTCACTATCAGCTGAGCTAACGGCTGGGTCTTTCGCCATAGAACCCGGTTCTAACACGATGATATCGCTACCACCGCTGAAACGGCACACTAGTAATCTGCCTTTCAGAGCACCATTAAAGGCATTGCTCTTGTATTCAATGGCTCCGTTAGGTGATTTGTTCAACTCAAAGTTGTACGCCGCACCGCGGTAATTAGCATCCGGTACTTGCGTTGTAGCATACTTTGGATTATCCAGATAGCCTCGGTTAGCTACATACTCGCCCCGAAGTGGGTTAGGATGGCCATAGAAGCCTACTGGTTTCAGTGGGTTAATGCGGAATAACCAGTCGTTCTGTACTTTAATTCCGGTAGTGGCTGGTACAATTGGCCCATTATAGAAGGTTCCGTTTGGCCGGCGAGTACCCGCTACAGAAGCAGGTGAGTTACCACCAGCGGCCGAACCGTTCGCAGGAACATATAACTGGCCATTTGAATGCCATACTAAGTCAACCGCATTACGAACGCCAGAAGCATAAATAGTTAAAGGCGAATTAGTGGCATATGGGTTGTAGGTGCCATCAGAGAAACGAATATTATCTGTAGGAGCATTATTAATTAAAGCTTGGTTAGAAGTTGTCCGTACATCCAGTGGCAATGGTAAGCCAGCTAATTTATTTAAGTCTAAACGCAATACAGTAGCCGCTAATAAACTCTCGTCCCGCTGCCAGGTACCGTCGTAGCTTCCCATAGAGCTTAAGCTGCCTTGATTAAAATACAAAGCACCATCTGGACCAAAAGCAATACTGTTTACCAGGTGATCTGCTTTGGAACGCGGTAACTTAGTTAAAATCAGTTCTTCGGTTCCTAAATCCGGACCGCTCAGGCGAGAAATGTTACCATCGAACTCCGGAGCATTAGTAAGTCCGGCGCTGCAATGCGACACGTAAGCAATCAGGTTAGTAGCTGTTGCATTAGGAGCAAAAGTTAAACCTACTGAAGAACGTAAGCCGTACTTGTTGGTTAACGATTTAATTTCTACAACTCCGGACAGCATGCCGGTTGTATGATCTACAGTAAAGCGCTCAATAACACCATCTAAACGTAAAGCATAGAATTTACCATCCGGACCAAACGTTAAGCAGGTGTATTTTTTACCCACTGTTCCCGGAATTACCTGTTTCGGCGCAAATTCTGCCGCAACTGGGTTCGGAGTGCCAGTGGTGGTGTTGCCGGTAGTAAAGTTTGCTTCGTAAGGCAAGAAGGCTGCACCACTGTAAGATTTTACCTGATTTGTGATTACAAACCGATACTTGGTATTTGGTTCCAAGGCAAAAGCTGGGGAGAAGCTAATCGCATCACCACCACCCGTTCCTTGTACTACGCCTTGTATTTCGGTAGTGGTAGTACCGCTTACTTTTAACAGCTTAACTGTATTTACAGTTAAAGTAGAATTATCTACCCCACCCTTAAAGCCCGTTACTTCTGGTACGTATAAACTGTTTGCAGCAATGCTGGCAGTATTTACACTTACATTAGTAGCACCATTAGCAGGAGTTGAAGAAATAACATAAGGCTGATTACTGCCGGGCGCTAACACGGTAATTTGAATTAACGTACTGGCGGTTGTATATCCCGTAGCAGAAGCTGTAATAGTAGCGGTGTAGGTTCCTACTGCCAGCGACTTAGCTGCTGTGTAATCGAAGGTTACGTTAGGTTCACTGCTGTTATGAGTGGCATCGAAGCTTAACCAATTAGTTGCTCCGGCGCTATAAGTAGCAGTTAAAGATATTGGTAAATTATCCAGGTCAGCGGAGTTACCTAAATCCAGGGAGAAGGTTTTGTTTGTCTCCGTAGTTCCTCTTTCAATTACCAGGCTATGATCACTAGCTGACCAAATCAAATAAGGCGCTACATTTATCGGTGTAATAAGCGCCGAATTGATTTTGGTATTTATACCGCCATCGGCATTAATGGTCAGGAAGCCATCGGTTACGTTTACCCGCACTTTTGCTGATTTAAAGCGAGTGGCTGTTCCAGCTGTTCCACTAGGCACAAAATTGGAGATCGCATTTACGCCTTCTATGTTCAAAGTGTGGCTTTCAGGCACCGTTCCTGGATCAGAATCACCAGCCGAAACGGTAACATCGTACGAACCATTAGGTACTTTTATTTCCCAGTATCCTTCCGTTTTTGTACCGTTAAATGTGCCTTCAATAGTATTGGCCTGCATGTGCATGAGGGTAGCCTGCAACACATCGGCTGGGGTAGTACGCTTGCGTCCATTACCCGGAGTAGTTCCACCTACCGATAAATCCAGCAGGGCTCCAGTTGAACGATTTTTCCAGCCATATTCTAGATTAGTGCCTTGATTCAGGCCAGTTTTTAAACCAAATGGCTGTCCATAATCTTTAACCCAACCTGTTGGTGGTACCGTAGCCGGATCCTGGAAGTTTACTTTAATTTCCTGAGCCGTAACCGGAGAATTGATGGTTAAGTTAATTAACAAGGTAGCCGGTTCGTATCCTTCGGCAGTAGCGGTAACAGTTGCTTCGTAAATACCAGGAGCCAGAGCAGAGCTAAAGTTATTGGCACCAAAAGCCACATTACCTAAGCTGGCAGTTGGTAAAGTAAGCCAACTAGCCGGAGTACTGCTGAAAGTAACCGCAGGGGTACCTTGGCTAGCAGATAAAACGGTTAATTTAGAGGTAACTGATTGACCTTGTGTAGCCGTAAAATCCAGCGCGTTTGGCGCAAAAGCTAGTACTTTACCTCCTGTATTCTCTTTAGTTAATGAGAAGTTTTCGAAGGTGAAAGTAACCGGGCTAGTAGCATTGCGATGCGTGGCAAAAATACCAGCATATGCTGCTTTGCCAGATAAAGCTAAATTAGCAATATCTAAAGCTGCCGTAGCATAACGGGCACCTACGTTCAGGTAAGTAATGCCGTCGGTAGAATAGAAACCTTCTAATTTGTTGTTTACCAGGTCTACTACTAAACGCAGGCGTACTGTTTGGTTGTTCAACCCGGTAATCGCATTCAATAATATCCGTTGATCGGGGTTATTTAAACCATTATTTACAGCATCAGTAGAAGAAACATCATTCAATTCCTGACGCATCTCTATTTTATTACCGGAAACAGCCAGTTTTACAAATGTTTTATCGTTCAAACCTAACCATAAACCAGCTTGTTCAGATAGAGTGCCATTGAAAGGATTTATAATGGTTGTTTCAAGAGTAAGTTTACCATTAGCTAAAACCCCTACGCCTAAAGTATTTACCTGGTTATTATTAGCTAAGAAGGAAATACCTTTATTGGTCAGAACGTTTAATTTACCATTGGCTATAGTTAATCTGGAAGGTTCATAACCTGTTACAGCGGTAGTGGAGGTGCCATCTGCTGTTAAGCGGGTACCTGTATGCGCATCTACCATTGTAAAGCCGGTAGCTAGGTTATTCTTATCAGATAAACCACCTTCGTTGCCGTCAAAATTAAGTACAAATGGTAATGGTACATTAATTTGTTCGCAAGGCAAAGTGCTGATAGGCGAGCAAGGTACTACAACCGGAGCGGCTTCTACGTTAACAGTAAAGGAAACACTGGTAGCGGCAAGCGCTTTATCGGTAGCTGTAATTTTAACTGCTATACTTGTTGCACTGGCTGGAGCCGTACCACTAAAGGTTTGCGTATTAGCATTAAACTGTAACCAAGTAGGTAAAACGCTGCCGTTAGCTAAAGAAGCACTATACGTCAGCACATCTCCAGCATTCGGATCTGAGAAAGAGCCGGTTATAAAGGAGAAAATTTGACCCGCCGTAATGGTTTGGGTTTCCGGAGCCGAAACTACGATTGGTGCTACGTTTACTGCCTGTACGGTAAGTGTAAACTCGGTACTTATTGTTGCCTGACCATCGGTAGCGCTAACTTTTATCGGATAAATAGCTGCACTTGTGGGAGTACCACTAAACGTTTTAGTAGCCGCATTGAAAGTTAACCAGGCAGGTAAAGCATTGCCATTGGTTAAGCTAGCAGTTAAAGTCAGCGGGTTGTTATCTGCATCGGAGAAAGTATTGGCAGGTACCTCAAAATTGAAGTTGGTGCCAGTAGTAATGGTTTTATCGCCGATAAGAGTAGCCACAACCGGTGCCTGATTGGCTGGTGTAGTTTGCGGGGTAATGCTGAAATTATCGAAGCTATATGTAACTGGGGTAGTTCCGTTGCGGTGGGTGCCGAAAATACCAGCGTACACTTTATTTCCGGTAAGCCCCATGCCTGCAATACTCAACCCTTTTTGTGGATAACCATCTCCTACATTCACGTAGGTTGTTCCGTCAACGGAGTAAAATCCTTCTACAGTATTGGCTGTTGGATCTACGATTAAACGTAAACGTACAGTTTGTTTGTCCAAACTACTAATAGCAGAGGTATTACGACGGCTAGGATCAGTAAGGTCCGAAGTTATTGGCGATTGGTCGTTTAATTCCTTCCGCAATACAACCCGGTTATTATTAATTGCTAACCGAACAAAAGTTTTATCATTTAAACCGTACCATAAGCCCGCTTGCTCATCGTTACTACCCCGGAAAGGATTAATAATAGTAGTTTCCAGAGTAAACCGACTGTTGCTGGCGTTAAATTCAACACCTAAGCCGTTAATCTGGTTGTTATTGCCTACAATGGAAATACCTTTATTGGTTACAATAGCTAGTCTGCTATTGGCCACGGTTAATTTGGATGGTTCATATCCTCTGATTTCAGAAGTTGCAGAGCCATCGGCAGTTACCCGGAAACTGGTATAAGCATCAGCCATTGTAAATCCAGTTCCTTTTCCGTCTTTATCAAGCAATCCACCTTCGCTGCCGTTAAAATTTAAATTGAAAGGCAAGGTTGCGGCAATTTGATTACACGGTAAAGTACTGTTTGGCGGGCATCCTACTGCTGGAACCGCTTCTACGGATAAATTAAATTCGGTACTTACTGAGGCTTTTCCATCATTGGCAGTTACTCTAATTACGTAATTTGCCGCACTAGTGGGTGTGCCGCTGAAGGTTTTATTGGTAGTATTGAATACTAACCAAGCAGGTAGCGCATTACCATCCGCTAAAGTAGCCGTTAAAGTTAAGTTATCCTGATCGGCATCGGAGAAAGTAGTAGCCGGCACTTCAAAAGCGAAAGCCGAACCCACCGTAGTGGTTTTGCTGCTAATGGCATTGGCTACTATTGGAGCAGTATTCGCCGGTATTACATCGTTCACCGAAATGGTTACCTGCGTAGTAGCCGATTGTACGGGCGAACCGTTATCGGTTGCTAGTACGGTTAAGGTGTAAGTGGGCGTAGTTGCATAATCTAACCCCTCGGCCAGCGTAATTACTCCAGTACCCGCGTTAATAGCAAATTTACCAGCTTGGTTGCCGGCAGTAATGCTGTAGGTTAACGCATTGTTTTCCGCATCTGTGGCAGATACGCTACCAATCTCAGCCCCAATACTGGCATTCTCATCTTTATTGAAAGAATAACTCGTGCTGGCAAATACCGGTGCCTGATTAACGGGAGTAGCTGCTTCTACCGCTAGGCTAAATATAGTACTTACAGATGCTTTGCCATCGGTAGCAGTTACTTTAATAGAATATGTAGCCGCACTTTCGGGAGTACCGCTAAATAAATTGCCATTAAAGTTTAACCAAGTTGGTAAGGCACTGCCATCAGATAAAGAAGCTGTTAAGGTTAAGTCATCCTGATCGGCATCGGTAAAAGTGTTACCCGGAACTTCCAGCGAGAAAGCTGTACCTGTGGTAGCCGTTTTGTTGCCTATATTATTAGCAACGATTGGAGCAGCATTACCAGGTACTTGCTCAGTAACGTTAATAGTTACCTGAGTGGTAGTTGAAAGAACCGGTGAGCCATTATCCGTAGCTTGCACCGTTAAGGTGTAGGTAAGCGCAGAAGCGTCCTGTAAACTAGCGGCCAGCGTTAATTCTCCGCTAACGGCATCAATCGCAAATTTAGCAGCTTCATTCCCTGCTACAATGCTATAAGAAATAGTTTGATCTAGGGCATCAGCAGCTTTAACTGATCCGATTATAGTATTGATGGGTGCGCTCTTATCTTGATTAAAGGAATAAGCGGAACTTGCAAATACCGGGATCTGGTTTGCCACAGCAGCAGCGTCTACAGACAAATTAAATTCAGTATCAATGGAAGTTTTTCCGTCGGTAGCCGTTACTTTGATAGTGTAATTGGCTGCACTTTCGGGAGTACCGGTAAAAGTAGTACCGTTAAAACTTAACCAAGCTGGCAAGGCATTGCCATCCGCTAAAGTAGCCGTTAAAGTTAAGTTATCCTGATCCGCATCGGAGAAAGTGCTAGCCGGCACTTCAAAAGAGAAAGCCGAACCCACAGTAGCGGTTTTGCTGCTAATGGTATTGGCTACTATGGGAGCAGTATTCGCTGGTATTACATCGTTCACTGAAATGGTTACCTGCGTAGTAGCCGATTGTACGGGCGAACCGTTATCGGTTGCTTGTACAGTTAAGGTGTAAGTGGGCGTAGTTGCATAATCTAACCCCTCGGCCAACGTAATTACTCCAGTACCCGGGTTAATAGCAAATTTACCGGCTTGGTTGCCGGCAGTAATGCTGTAAGTTAACGCATTGTTTTCCGCATCCGTGGCAGAAACGCTACCAATCTCAGCCCCAATACTGGCATTCTCATCTTTATTGAAAGAATAACTCGTGCTGGCAAATACCGGTGCCGTGTTTACCGCGGTGGGTAAAATTTCAATGGCGTTAATGATGGCTTTATCCTTTGAAGCCACAAAATCAATGTTTAACGCATCGTCCAATACGTCTACATCAAAAGTGCGGGTAACAAGTACTTTGTTCTTATTGCCGCCAGCAACGTACAAATCCAAATCATCTATAACAGTGTTCCCTTCTAAGGCTACATCAAATATCCGGCTATTGGCTGCTGTATGAAAATTTTCTACCATGTGTAATTTCACGGTGTATTTACCAGCAGTAATCGGAATTTTGTAACCTAAATTAACGCCAAATCGCCGTTCGTGATATAAATCAGGAACAGCAACACCAGTCATTCCAAAACTTACTGCACTAACTTCTCCAGGTATAAGGGCATAGTAGGTATCAGCATTGAAAACATCCGTGCCTACTGTCCGCTGAATACCTCCAGCATTAATCCGGTAGGGAGCAGTTACTAATGGAAGCTGAATGGGCTCTCTGCTAACAGAAAAGTTATCGAAAGTAAAAACGGGTGGAGTGGCAGTAGTAGCATTCCGGTAAGTACTATAAACTCCCCCATAAGTTGCTTTGCCGGAGAACTCCATGCTGGCAATGTTTATGTACGAGGGGTAAGTAGTGGTAGTATAACGCGCACCTGCGTTCAGGTAAGTAATGCCATCCGTTGAATAAAATCCTTCTAACTTACCATTTAGTAAGTCCACTACCATCCGTAACCGTACAGTTTGGGTATTAAATCCGGATATAACAGTAGTTACCCGTAAATCCGGGTTCGATAAATCAGAGGTTGCAGAGGTATTAGAAACATCACCGACTTCCCGGCGCATTTCTACTTTGTTACCGGTAACAGCCAGTTTAAAGAAGTTTTTATCGTTCAACCCGAACCACAAACCTCCTTGTTCTGAGTTTGTTCCATTATAAGGATTAATCAGGGTTGTTTCTAAAGTAAGCTTTCCCATTGAGGGAATAGGTACCCCTAAGGCATTGATCTGATTATTATTGGTAATAAAAGCAATCCCTTTATTAGTAACAATGCTCAACTTGCCATCAGCTACTGTTAATTTAGAAGGCTCATAACTTGGTCGGGTAAGATCGCTTGGCGTACCATCAGCTGCATTTCTGGTACCCGAATAAGGATCCACCATAGTGAAACCCGTGCCAGCAATACCGGTTTTATCCGCTAAGCCACCTTCCGTACCGTCGAATGTCAGGTTAAAAGGCAAGGCCACTTCATCAGCCAACGCTGTTTCTTGGGCGTACAAAGGTATCAGATTGTTGCTGCCTCGTTTCCGGGCAGGCTTTGCCTGTAGCTTCGAATCTTTTTCGACCTGCTTCAGAACCGGAGGCAAAATATCGACCGGTGGGGTTAAAGTAAATAGGTCGCTTTTAAAAAGATCTTTCCTGAGCCAGGTTGATAATCCGGTATCCTGGAAATAATTAAACGCATAAGTTTGTAGACTTACTGCCAGGCCTATTAGAATTAATATAGGCCACGACCGGGCTAGTAAGCTACCTTGCCAATAAGGGGAGTTGTATTTCTTCTCCATTTTTTAATTTTATTAGTGGTAGATGTTAATGGTTGGTTTAAGGTGTTATAAAGGCTTTTAGTAATTATTCTTTCTTCTCGAATAGAAGCTATATGAGATAGAACTAGGATTGTGAATTTTGTTTTGGAAGATTAAGGCAAAAAGATCTCGGGTAAGTACCAAATTAGCTTGGCTTACTAGGTAGTTTGTTGAATAAGAATAGCTTTTAGCTAATTGGAGGTATATGTCTTTATCTGAATAATATAAGTATTTGTTTAATGGTTAATATTTTATTTAAGTTTAAGCAATAGAATCTCCTTTACCTTTATTACAAAGGCATTAACAATCAACCATTAGATATTTTTGGAGCGGGTTTATAAAGTGAGAGCATCTAAGAGATACTCTTATTATTAAAGATTTTGTTAAATCTTATTATTATGTTTCCCTTTTTAAGGAAGTATATTTTATTCTTTGTTCATTTAATTATTACACCTGTTCTAAAGATGAATTTAAACTAATTCCTTGCTTAGTTACATTCTATCTCTTAATACGTAAATTTAGTGTCAATTTTATATATAAAGCAAATAATATATATAAATATTTACTTTTATTTTAATTTATGTAATAGTGGTATATAATTTCTAAGCCAAAGTCTTTGAAAATGATTAAATGCTTCTTGTAATAATTAGAAAGAAAGTTTATTTGGATATGGAACACAATCAGATGCCTTTAACTATCTTCGTTTAGTTAAGAGGGATATTTATAGTTTTATGACAAACAGTTATACTTCCACGCTAATTGGTAAGAAGTAATTTTATAAATTAGGCCTTATTTTATAGCTATGCTACTCTTCCTGATACTTGTAATTTCCTTTGCTTTACAGTTTTTTTTACCTTGGTGGATTGTGGCTCCGGTGAGTTTTGGCTTGGCTGCCTGGCATGGACGTACAGGTAGTAATGCTTTTTGGGCAGGTTTTGCCGGGGTTGGATTAGGCTGGCTGCTACTAAGTACTTTTATTCATGTTCGTACCGAAGGCATTTTAACGGAAAAAGTAATAAAGCTTTTTAGTTTACCGCATCCAACGTTATTGTTACTCATAACTGCTTTAATCGGCGGTTTAGTGGGTGGAGTGTGCGCTTGGTCTGGGTACTGTTGCCGCCAACTAACATAAGTTTATTTATGCTTTGATAGCTCTTATTAGTTAATAGTATTACTTATTTATCCTGTCCGTTTACTGCGTCAAATGCTTTTCTTCCATACTGTTAGTACCCCGTTACAAAAAGTAAGTTTAATTTTTGTTCTGATACTAGTCTTTGCTTTGCCGATTAACAGCTTTGCCCAGAATGGTACATCTAAACTTACTATTGAAAAAATTATGCAGGGAACTGGTTTTACTGGCACCCCGCCAAGTAATATTTCATGGTCCGAAGATGGTAGCCGCATTTATTTCAACTGGAATCCGGAAAAAGCAAAAAAAGATTCACTCTATGTAGTGGATGCAGCGGGTAAAGGCATCCGCAAGGTTAGCCGCCCGGAAAGAGAAAACTTATCCACTCAGAATGGCCAGTATAACCGGGCATTTACCCGAAAAGTGTACGAAAAAGATGGCGATATTTACCTGTACGAAAGTAAAACCAATAAAAACCGGCAACTTACCAAAACTCTGGAATTAGAAACCAATCCGGTTTTTAGCGGTGATGAACAGCAGGTAATTTTTACGCAAAATTCAAATTTGTTTGCGTTGCATCTAACTACAGGTCAACTCGCGCAAATAACTCATTTTATAAAAGGCACAAAAAAAGCAGAAGATAAAAATAGCCAGGAAAAATGGCTGGAGCAGCAGCAGTTGGCTTTATTTGATATTGTAAAAAAACGTACCGAAGAGAAGAAAAGTCAAGAGCTGGAAAAACAA
The DNA here is from genome assembly GCF_014075995.1 of Adhaeribacter radiodurans. Lineage (NCBI taxonomy): Bacteria > Pseudomonadati > Bacteroidota > Cytophagia > Cytophagales > Hymenobacteraceae > Adhaeribacter > Adhaeribacter radiodurans. Next base: position 6,677,561 of record NZ_CP055153.1, read on the forward strand.
AAGATTCTAAGAAAACAGCCAAAAGAAATATTTACCGGCGAAAAATGGGTAGATAATGCTGTTCTCAGCCCTAATGGAAAATTCGTAACGTATAATTTAGTGCTTCGCCCAACCAATGCCGAAAAAACGAATGTTCCTAATTACGTTACCAGTTCCGGCTTTACCGAAGATATTCCTTCCCGAACCAAAGTGGGAGCACCATTAGCTGCTTCGGAGATGGGTTTGTACGATATAGAAAAAGATACCACCTACCAGATTTATTTTAAAGATATAAAAGGTATAACGGATCAGCCTGCTTTTCTTAAAAAAACAGATAAATCTCAGCCTCCCCGGCCGGTAGTATTTTACGGGCCATTTTGTTCGGATAACGGGAAAAATGCAGTACTGGTGCTTCGTTCGTTGGATAATAAAGATCGCTGGTTGGTACAGTTTAACCCAATTACCCGTAACCTGAAAGTTTTGGAACGCCAGCACGACGAAGCCTGGATTAACGGTCCCGGAATCGGCTATGAGGCCGGAGATTTAGGCTGGTTACCGGATAATGAAACTATCTGGTTTCAGTCGGAAGAAACAGGTTACTCGCACTTATATACTATTAATACCCGCACCAATCAGAAAAAAGCCTTAACGAAGGGTAAATACGAGGTTTCGGCCGTTCGGCTTGCCCGAGATAAAAAAAGCTGGTATTTCCAGGCAAATAAAGTACATCCGGGCGAATTGCATTTTTATCGATTACCCTTAAACGGGGGCGACCCCGAGCAGCTAACTTCTGGAGTTGGTAACCACGAGGTCACGCTTTCGCCGGACGAAAAAACCTTGGCTATCCGGTATTCTTACACGAACAAACCCTGGGAGTTATATGTAATGCCCAATCGTAAAGGAGCCAAACCGTTTCAAATAACCCATTCTTTAACCGAAGAATTTAAGGCTTATCCGTGGCGTGATCCGGAAGTTACCAGTTTTAAGGCCCGTGATGGGGCTGAAGTTTTTGCCCGTATTTACCGCCCGGCAGCAGCTATTTCAAACGGACCAGCCGTGGTATTTGTACACGGAGCTGGTTACCTGCAAAATGCGCATAAATGGTGGAGTCAGTATTTTCGGGAGTATATGTTTCATAACTTTCTGGCAGACCAGGGTTATACGGTAATGGACATTGATTACCGGGGTAGTGCTGGTTACGGCCGCGACGTGCGCACGGGTATTTACCAGTTTATGGGCGGTAAAGATCTTACTGACCAGGTGGATGGGGCTGGTTATCTGATAGAGAAGTACGGGGTAAATCCTAAAAAGATAGGAATTTACGGCGGCTCGTACGGCGGTTTTATTACCCTTATGGCCCTGTTTACGCAACCCGATGTATTTGCAGCCGGAGCGGCTCTCCGTTCCGTAACTGATTGGGCGCATTATAACCATGAGTATACTTCTAATATTCTGAATGAGCCTTTTACCGATTCTATAGCATACGTTAAAAGTTCGCCTATTTACCACGCGGCCGGTCTAAAAGGTGCGTTGCTCATGTGCCATGGTTTAGTAGATACCAATGTGCATTTTCAGGACATAATCCGCCTGACTCAGCGATTAATTGAGCTTAAAAAAGAAAATTGGGAATTGGCCGTTTACCCCGTCGAAGATCATGCCTTTACCGAACCTAGCAGTTGGACCGATGAGTACAAACGCATCTTTAAACTATTCGAAGCCAATTTAAAATAAGGGAAACATGTGCAGCGGGTTGATTTAGTAAATTTTATTTTTCTAACCGCCACAATTCTAAGAAAGTACTTATTATCAAAACAAATTAGTAAATTAAATCTAAAATAATGCACGACGAATACGTTCAGGGTGCTTTTACCATTTCCACGAACCCTGCTAAACTACAAGTAGAAGTTATTCATCGGTATTTAACGGAGGATTCTTACTGGGCACAGAATATTTCACGAGCACTCGTGGAAAAATCTATCCAGCACTCTTTTAATTTCGGCGTATACTATCACCAAGAGCAAGTAGGTTTTGCCCGGGTAGTTACGGATTACGCTACATTTGCCTTGCTTTGCGATGTATTTATTTTGCCGGCTTACCGTGGTAAAGGTTTATCGAAATGGTTAGTTAGTGTAATTGTAGCACACCCGGAACTACAGGGCTTGCGGCGTTTTTCGTTGTATACCAAAGATGCCCATTCTTTATACGCAACTTACGGTTTTCAGCAAATTGCTGATCCAACCCGCGCCATGGAAATTAAGAATTCTAATCCTTACCAAAGTTAAATTACTTTTAATTAATAATCTGTTCTATTTAAAAGTATACGATAGGGCTACTCCGTTCCCCTCCAGGCGATTGTAAGTAGGCGTAATAGAAAAGCCTGACTGGTTGTTCTTTTTGTGCAGATGAGGTACTAGTATGCCCACCGTGGTGCCAATCCCATAACCTAAGAGTACATCACTTAAAAAATGCTTCCCAGCTTTTAGCCGTAAATAACTTACCGATGCAGGTAAAGCAGCCGCTACTCCCCAAACTACTGGGCGTAAACGAGAATCCGGATTAAAATCGCTAAATACCTTGGCAACAAAAAAAGTAGCGCTAGCTGTAGCGGCGACGTGGCCAGCAAAAAAAGAATTGTTCGCGTTTTTGGTGGTTCGGGTACGTAAAGGGGCTTCCGTGCCATAAACTAAAGGACGTTTCCGATAAACCAGACCAGCCGTCATGGCATAAATAGAACCGGTAACGGCCATTGTTTCGGTATATAATAAAAGTATTTGCGGCCCATTCTGAAAGGCTTTCTTATCGATGATCAAAGCTAAAGGCAATGCAAAAGAAGTGTAAAGGGGAACATCACTGAAATTATTGGCGCTTTCTGAATAATTTCCGGCGGTAAATCGATCAAAAGCGTTTACATCGGCTTTGGTTAAGTTAGCTATCTCATTCGGTTCTAAACCATGTTTGTTGCTTATTAAATACAAACCCAAGCCGCTTATCGCAACTCCGCCACCAACAATGGGCGCATCTACTTTAAAAGAAGTTTTATACGGCGATTGCGCCTGACTAAAGCCCGCCAGCGAAATTTGAAAGAATACAATTACAAGTAAAAATTGATTTTTCATACTAAATTTATAACCACTAATAGCCTCTCAGCACTTTACTTAATAAACACGGTTTTCAAACGCTAATCTCCAGTAAAAGTTATTCTGCCATTAATCTGGCGCCTTTTCTAAATCAATTAAGTTTTTAACTAAAGGCAAATTTGCCTGGCTATAAACTGATTTAATTTGATGCTAAAAGCTTCCTAAACTTTTCCCTTCTATTTTATGCAGTAAAGATTAAATGAGGAGGTTGGTATCTTTGGCAGGAATGAACCGGGTGATTAAATGCATTAGACTGAAGAGAAAAATGGTAAAAGAGAGGTACTATATTGTTATAGTTGAAAGGTATGAACTAGGCCTGCTTTTAAAATATTGGGCTTAGGTATTATAGAATACTGCCGGAGGTAAGTATCTTTAGCCGCGCAAATTATTTTAAATGAGCCAAACACCCTTCACCAAGGTAGAAATTTTTGTTATATACCTGATTCTCGGTCTAATCATTTTCGGTATTGTGCTATCACGTACCGATCCGTACTGGTTTGAATTTACTTATGCCGTAGAAGATGGATTTATCGAATGGATGACCGTATTACCTTTACTGGCATCTATGATAATATCCTTAAAAAGGTTGTTAAAACTTTATAAAACCCGAAATTGGTTGTTTTCTTTAACCTTGTTGGGAATAGCGGTGTTCTCCTTTTTTGCTGCCGGCGAAGAGTTAAGTTGGGGACAACGCCTGTTTCATCTGGAAAGCTCTACTTTTTTTGAAAAAAATAATGCGCAGCATGAAACCAATATTCATAACTTAATTATTGGGGGGCAAAGCATTAATATTCTTGTTTTTTCCCGGTTACTTATTATAGTGGCGGCCTTATATTTACTAGGGCTTCCCATTCTTTATCAACGCTCAGTTGTTGTTTCTTCTTTTGTTAACCGGGCGGGTATACCTGTAGCCCGCGGTTATCAAATAATAGCTTTTTTAACCGTTTTTATTCTTATATCGCTGTGTCCTTTAGGTAAACGGGCCGAATTACTCGAATTTGGGGGTTGTTATTTATATTTTCTGATCGTACAGTTCCCCAAAAACAGAAATATTTATGCCTTACCGCATTAACTCTATCTGTCAGCAGAATAATATTTTTTCCATTCCGTTAAATTTATTTTAGCTTTGCACCGGTTTTGCTAACCGGTAAAAGCTATTTCTAACAAGATAACTAATTAGTAAAAAATATGGCTTATTTATTTACTTCGGAGTCTGTTTCAGAAGGACATCCTGATAAAGTTGCCGATCAAATTTCCGATGCCCTGCTCGACGAATTCTTAAAACAAGATCCGCAGTCGAAAGTAGCTTGCGAAACTTTGGTAACAACGGGTTTAGTAGTATTAAGCGGCGAGGTGAAAACCCGGGCGTACGTAGACGTGCAAAAAGTAGCCCGCGACGTTATCAAGAACATTGGATACACCAAATCTGAATATAAATTTGATTCCGAAGCTTGCGGTGTTATTTCTGCCATTCACGAGCAATCCGGAGATATAAACCAGGGCGTAGAACGGGCTAACCCGGAAGATCAGGGTGCCGGCGACCAGGGAATGATGTTTGGATATGCTACCAACGAAACGGACACTTATATGCCGTTAGCGCTGGAACTATCGCATTTACTTTTAAAAGAACTATCGGCCATCCGGAAAGAAGGAAAAGAGATGACTTACCTTCGGCCAGATGCTAAATCGCAGGTAACTATCAAATACAGCGATAATCATACGCCGGAAAAAATTGACACTATTGTTATTTCAACGCAGCACGACGATTTTGCCAGCGAAGAAGAAATGTTGCAGACTATTAAAAAGGATGTGCTGAATATTTTAATTCCTCGGGTTAAATCTATTTTACCAACTCGTACAGCGGATCTGTTCGTAGAAGATATTACCTACCATATTAACCCAACCGGTAAATTCGTAATTGGTGGCCCGCATGGCGATACCGGTCTAACCGGCCGTAAAATTATAGTAGATACGTACGGAGGCAAAGGCGCCCACGGAGGCGGGGCTTTCTCGGGTAAAGATTCGTCTAAAGTGGATCGTTCGGCAGCTTATGCTACCCGGCATATTGCTAAAAACTTGGTTGCTGCGGGTGTGGCTGACCAAGTATTGGTACAGGTGGCGTATGCAATTGGAGTAGCCGAACCCGTTGGCGTTTATGTAACTACTTACGGTTCTACTAAAGTAAAAGACGCCCAGGGGAATACTATGAGTGACGGTGAGATTTCTGAAAAGGTGAGCCAATTATTTGATATGCGGCCTTACGGTATTGTAAAACGATTTGGTCTGCAAAACCCTATTTTCTCTGAAACCGCTGCTTACGGCCACATGGGCCGGCCTTCCGGTACTAAAAAAGTAGAAGTTCAGGTTAATGGTAAAGTAGAAGTACGCGAGTTTGAAACATTTACCTGGGAAAAGCTTGATTACGTAGATCAAATAAAGGCTGCCTTCAGCCTCTAAAATTTATTTACATAAACAAAAAAGCGAAGCTGGTACCGTACCAGCCTCGCTTTTTTGTTTATGAGTGATAGCTTAATGAGTGGTTATTTTGTCTTTATATTTTTTTAGCTGTCGGGTCATTGAGTCCAATGCTTTATCGGTAGCCGTTTCAAAAGAATCGGCTTCTTCTTTAGTAAATAAAGTGCTGCCCGGCACAAAAAGTTTTATCTCTACAATCTTATTCGCAATCTGGTTATTATTATCTAACTTCAGAAAAACTTCGCCTTCAATGATGCGGTCGTAGAATGTTTCTAATTTATTTACTTTCTGTTGAACAAAGTCTTGTAATTGCGTACGTGCATCAAAATTGACAGCATTGATTTGTAATTTCATAGTCGATAAATAGTTAAAGTGAAACTTAAGCTTTAGGGTGAGCCTTATCAAAAATTGATTTCAGTTTTTCGATGCTAGTATGGGTATACACCTGCGTAGCGGCTAAACTGGCATGACCTAATAAATCTTTAATGGCATTTAAATCGGCTCCTTTATTTAGCAAATGCGTTGCAAAAGAATGTCGTAGCACATGCGGATGCGTATGGCCGGAAGTTGTAATCATGCCAATATAATTTTTTACGGTTCTATACACAAATTTTGGATAAAGCGGCAACAGTTTATTAGTAACGAGCAGCCTGTTGGTAGGGTTATCCGGGAACTCAATTTTTTTCTTTTCCAGGTAGGTTGTCAGGCAAGCTAGCAAAGAATCATTCAGGGGTATTAACCGTTCTTTATTGCCTTTACCCAAAACTTTTACAGTTCGGGCGGGTAGGTTTAAATCAGAATGAGTAATCCCAATTAATTCGGCCAAGCGCATGCCCGTACCGTACAGAAACTCCAGAATTAACTTATCGCGATAGCCGGCAAAAGAATCTTCGAACGAAAAAGAATCTAACAAAGCGTTAAAAGCTTCTTCTGGTACAAAAGCCGGCAATTTTTTTGCTGTTTTAGGCGGTTTAATCCGTAGGGTTGGATTTTTAGTAATTCGCTCTTCGCGGAGTAGAAATTTGTAATAAGAGCGCAAACAGGCAATTTTACGGTTAATGGTGCGGGAGTCGAGGTCTTTCTGAACCAAGCTCACCAACCAGGAACGGATAATATGAAAATCTGCCTCAGCGGCATCCGTAATTTGGTAGGTAGCTTGCAAATAATCGGCAAACTGACCTAAATCTGTTTTATAAGAAAGAAGGGTATGCGGGCTGTACCGCTTCTCGTACTCAAGGTATTTAAAAAATAATTCCATAAATTAATACCAGGTTAGTTTGGCTAACTAACGGTAGTACTAATTTATGGAAGAAATATATCGGATACGAATGTATTAGTAATTTTCGTTCACAAAAAGTTGTTGTTTGTAAACAGCTCTTTCTTTTTGTCTCTTTTTGCTAACAGAAGGTTTTTCGAAATAGGTTCTAGCCCGTAATTCTTTTAATACTCCGGTTTTCTCAAATTTCTTTTTAAATCTTTTAAGAGCTCTGTCTACTGATTCGTTATCTTTTACGTTTACAATGATCATGTTTTATATTACTGATTTTTAAAGAATGGCAAATTTAGATACAACATTACTGAAAATCAAGAAAAAGGTTTCTTTTTTAATGTAAGTTTCACCTAAAGCTCCTGCATGTAGTGAATTGATAAAAAAGATAGGAACAAACAGCGAAATAATTAAAAATCAAGCAGCTAATAAAGCTTTTTCAATATTATATTCCTCTCGCACCTTTGTTCATTCTTAACTTTTACTATTTTCTTCGGGGAGCGTTACAAATTAAGGGTAAGTTATAAGCCGTTTAATTTACTACTTTATTATAGTTTGTGACGTTTTACCGCAGTACTTCCCGCGAAATAACTAATTTTTGGATTTCGGAAGTTCCTTCGCCAATGGTGCACAATTTAGCATCGCGGTAATATTTTTCGGCGGGATAATCTTTAGTAAATCCGTAACCGCCGAATATTTGAACGGCTTCGTTTGCAATTTGCACGCAAATTTCAGAAGCATAATACTTAGCCATCGCCGATTCTTTAGTTACATTTTCGCCTCTATCTTTTAAATCGGCCGCTCGGTAAGTAAGCAGAGACGCAGCCGCAACTTGAGTGGCCATGTCGGCTAATTTAAAAGAAATAGCTTGAAAACCAGTGAGCGGTTGATTAAACTGTTGTCGCTCCTGGGCATAGTTTAAAGCGGCTTCGTAGGCGCCTTGCGCAATACCTAAACTAAGAGCTGCAATAGATATCCGGCCACCATCCAGCACTTTCATGGATTGAATAAAACCATCGCCTACCTGGCCCAGAATATTATCTTTGTGAACCCGGCAATCGGTTAAAATGAGTTCCGTTGTTTCAGAAGCACGCATGCCTAGTTTATTTTCTTTGCGGCCGTGGGTAAAGCCTTCGTGGGGTTTAGGAATAACAAAAGCTGTCATGCCATGCGAATCGCCTACTTCACCGGTTCGGGCAATAACTACGGCAATATTGCTTGATTTACCATGCGTTATAAAATTTTTCGTTCCATTCAGAATATAGTAATCTCCGTCGGGTACGGCCACGGTACGCATATTGCCGGCATCAGAGCCGGTATTAGGTTCGGTTAAACCCCAGGCACCAATCCACTCGCCGGTAGCTAATTTAGGGAGCCATTTTTGCTTTTGTTCTTCGTTGCCAAATTGCAGAATATGACCGGTGCATAAAGAATTATGGGCAGCTACAGATAAACCAATAGAACCATCTATTTTAGAAAGTTCGGCAATAGCCGTTACATATTCTTTGTAACCAAAACCAGAACCGCCGTATGCTTCGGGTACTAAAACACCCATTAATCCTAGTTCCCCTAATTTCTTAAAAACTTCTACTGGAAACTCCTGGCTTTCGTCCCAGTCCATCATAAAGGGTTTAATGTTTTTCGCGCCAAACTCCCGAATCATTTGCGTGATAAATTGCTGGTTTTCAGTTAAAGTTACCTGCATTGTATTTTTGCCTCTTTAATTTAAATTAAAATTCTGCTGTGTTCCAGCTACTAACTAGGTTGGAAGTAGTTTTTTAGACTAGTTGCTGCCTACCTAAATATCCTGGTTTTTGAAGTATATTTAACCGGAAAATACTATTCATATAGCATCAGCCCGGAATCATTACTCTTTGAAACCTTATTAAATTTAACTTACTTTGTGAGATTTAGGTTAAATAAAATAAGTTTTTACCCGTTACAATTAACGAAAAAGTACAGCTTTCATTATCTATAAATTAATGCTAATTAACCTCAGGTTTCGGTTTAGTTTTTATCTTCTTTTTGTCTTTGCCTTTTCTTTTTATTCGTGCCGCACCACCTATAATCAAAACATTATGTTTAAAACCAGTGGCGACATTAATGTTGAAAAGTTGAAGCAATCTTTAGCCACCGTTGAAAGGAACTATATCATTCAGCCGAACGATTATATAGATGTACGCGTGTACACAAATAGAGGTGAACGTATTTTTGACCCTAACGGAGAATTGCCTTTTGGCGCTCCGGGTGGCTTAAATAATCAGGGAGCGAATCGCGGTTCTGGCCGAACACAAAGAGGAGGTCAGGGAGGCCAGAATAATCAAAATTATAATAATACGGAGTTTCTGGTACAATACGATGGTACGGTAAAATTACCCATGGTAGATTATGTAAAAGTTACCGGACTTACTTTGTTGCAAACCGACTCTTTACTACAAACGTTATATGCTAAGTATTATGTAGAACCGTTTGTATCTACGCGCACTACCAATAACCGCGTTTTTGTATTAGGTGCAAACGGGGGAACCGTAATTCAGATGATAAACGACAACATGAATCTTTTTGAAGCATTAGCGCAATCAGGTGGGATAACCCGCGAAGGGAAAGCGCATAATATTCGTATTATACGCGATTATCTGGATCATGATCCTATAGTGCAAGTGGTAGATTTAAGCACGATTGAGGGAATGAAGAGAGCTAGTCTTTACGTTGAACCTAACGATGTTATATACATTGAACCAAACCAACGGCCTTTCTTTGCACTGCTACGCGATATAACGCCAGTGATAAACACTTTTATAAGTGTAGCTACTACTTATTTGTTAATTAGAAGATTTTAAAGAACATATTAAAATCGACCCAGTCGAGTACAAATAAATGGCGAACAAAGAAAGCATTGTGCTGGAGGATCTAGAAAACAATTACACTACTGCCGTAGAAGTAGAGGATGATAACGGCGGTAGTGATATTGATTTTATTATGCTGCTTAGCCTTATCCGGAAAAGCTTAATCTGGGTAGGGCTGTTAATTGTAGTAGGCTTAATTGGTGCTTTTTTGTTTTTGCGCTATACCAAACCTTTGTTTAAATCTTCTTCTACCTTAAAGATTGATGAGCAATCAGAAGCAGGACGTTTAGGTTTAGGCGGGACCATTGAAAATCAGCAAACCCTTTCTAATTTATCCGGCGAAATTGAAATTATTAAATCTAATTTTACTTACGAAAGGCTGCAAGAAAAACTTCCGCTGGATATAAGTTATTACTCCATTGGCAATGTTTTAAACGAAGAGTTGTACAAAAATTCGCCATTTAAAATTACTTATCAGTTAACCAACGAAGCTTATTACGATAGAAAATACAATATAACTTTGCTGGATGTTAACCGGTTTAATTTATCGTACCTGGAAGGGGAAGAAGAAATAACCGAAGAACATACCATTGGCCAACCCGTAATAAAGCCTGGCTTTTCTTTTACTTTAACCTTGCGGGTTCCCTTAAGCGCCGATGTTCTTTCGCAGCAATATTTTTTTACTATTAACAGTAATTCGGCCATTCGTCAATATTTAACTTCTAATGTAGCCGTTAATATTGTTAACCTGGATGCCAGTACCGTCGAAATCTCTTTTACTGACCATAATCCTTATAAGGCACACGAAATAGTAAATTCTATTGATTCGGTTTATTTAGAGCAAAAAATTGCTTTAAAAGATTTAGCAACCCGCCAAACACTTTCTTTTCTGGATGAACAATTGAAAGAAACCAACGAGAATTTAGGAGAATCCGAAATTCAGATGGAAAACTTCGTGAAAGAAAACAAAACGTACGATGTGCGGGCGGATGTTAGTAACCGGATGAGTAAACTGGAGGTATTAAATAAGCGGCGGATTGATTTGCGCTTGCAAATCTCTTTATTAAACGAAGTAGAACAACTGCTAAATAAAAATTCGAATTTAGACCAGATGATTCCGTCGTTGAAAGAGTTAGACGATGCGCAACTACTTAAACAAATTTCCCAGCTAAGCGATCTGCAACTCGACCGTAATTTAATGGTGCAGTCTTATAAAACTACTACTAAAGCGTATCAATTACTGGAAGAAGAAATTAAGTTTGTAGAAGAATCGGTTCGAAAGCTACTGGCCCAGAATGCAATATTACTGCAGAAAGAAGTATCTATTATAAACTCGAACATTCGCGACATTCAACAGGAATTACTACAAATGCCCGGTAAAGAAACAAAGCGGGCGCGTTTGCAAAGGCTTTTCGACCTGCACGAGAAATTTTATCTGAGGTTAATGGATAAAAAGGTGGAATTTGGTATTGCCCGGGCCGGTACTGTGCCGGATTTTCAAATTCTGGCTCCTGCTTCACGGCCAACTGCACCTATTTATCCGAACAAATTATTAGTGTATGGTATTGGCTTAGCGGGTGGTTTATTTTTAGGTTTAGGTTTAATAGCGGGGCGTTATTTATTACATAATACTATAACCAGCCTGCCCGAATTAGAACGAAGCTCTCAGGCGGCCATATTGGGCGTAGTTCCCCGCTACAAAAGAGAAAAAATGCCGGTTTCTAAATTAATTATAGATAAAAATCCCCGGTCAGCCATAAGCGAATCCATTCGTTCTATTAGAACCAACCTGGAGTTTATTAGTTCTTCGAAAAGTAAACGGTTAATTTCTATTACTTCTACCGTAAGCGGCGAAGGTAAAACGTTTGTGGCCGTTAACTTGGGAGGTATTATTTCGCAGTCGAATCAACGCGTGATTATTTTAGATATGGACTTACGCAAACCTAAAATTCACTTGGCGTTTGATGCTGAAAATACCAAAGGAATCAGTACTATTTTAATTGAGCGGCACAGCGTAGCCGAATGTATCCGGCATACTACCTTACCCAATCTGGATTTTATTTCCGCCGGACCTACTCCACCTAATCCGTCGGAACTTATTTTAAATCCCAGCTTCGACGAAATGATAGAAGAATTATATCATTCGTACGATGTTATAATTGTAGATACCCCGCCGGTGGGTCTGGTAACGGATGGGGTTTTGGTAATGCGTAAAGCCGATATTCCGATTTATATTATCCGGGCTGGTTTTTCGAAAAAAACATTTTTGAAAAACATGAATAAAATTATGCGCCTGAACAACTTTACCAAAATGTGTACTATTCTGAATGATGCCGATGGATTAGGGACTTACGGATATGGTTACGGCTATAGTTATGGATACGGTTACGGTTATGCCAACTCTTATTACGAAGAAGAAAAACCCGATACCTTTTTTACCCGTCTTAAAAAGAAGTTTACCTAAGTTATGGCTTCTTTCCTAAAAAAGTGGTTTGGAGAGGAAACGCCACCACCGGTTACTAATTTCTTAGAATTTCTAGGTACGGATATGCATGCCCACGTACTGCCCGGCTTAGATGATGGAGCAGATTCGATGACGCAGGCTTTGGCGATGGTTCAGGAAATGCAGCAGTTAGGCTACCGGAAACTAATCTTAACGCCCCATATAATGGGCGACTTCTATAAAAATACGCCGGATGGAATTAAGGCAAAGCTGGCCGAGTTAAAGCAGGTAGTACAGCAACAAGGGATATTGATAGAGCTAGGGTGTGCGGCCGAATATTACCTGGATGAGTGGTTCGTGCAAAGGTTGGAAGATAAGGAGCCTTTGCTAACTTTTGGTGATAACTATGTGCTCTTCGAAACCTCCTTTATTAATGAGCCCATGCGTTTTCAGGAAATTATTTTTAAAATTAAAAGTAATGGCTACACTCCTGTACTGGCGCATCCGGAACGTTACTCTTACCTGTACAATCGTTGGAATAGTCTGGTAGAATGGCACGAAAATGAGGTTTTGTTTCAGATAAATTTAAATTCGCTGGTGGGTTACTATGGACCCGAAGCCAAACGAATGGCAGAAAAGCTACTGCATCATAAATTTATTGATTTTGTGGGTACCGATGCCCACAGCGAAAAACATGTCCGCGTTTTGCAAAAATTAGCGGGCTCATCCACTTTTGAAAAGCTCCGGCAATTACCTTTGCGTAACCAAGCTTTATAATTTCATCTAATTACTTTTAAATGGTATTTGTTACGGGTAGTAGAGGGTTAATTGGTTCTTATCTGCTCAGGCAATTACTAGCAGAAGGCCACCAGGTAAAAGCTTTAATCCGTACTGAACCCACTCCAGACGATTTTCAGCACCCGAACCTAAAATATATTGTAGGCGATATTTTAGATGTAAGTGCATTGCAACTGGCTATTGAAAATAACGATTATATCTTCCATTGTGCCGGCTTGGTGTCGTATGCCCCACAGGATGCTGATTTGTTAAAACAGATAAACGTAGAAGGCACCGCTAATATCGTAAATACGTGTTTGGCCCGGCAAAACGTGAAATTATGTCACGTGAGTTCGATAGCAGCTATTGGGCAGCAAAAAAATACCAATATCCTCAACGAGAATGCTAAATGGGACCCGCAGGCCGATGTTTCGGTATATGCCAGTTCTAAATATTTTGGGGAATTAGAAGTATGGCGGGGCGTAGCCGAAGGTTTAGCTGCCGTTATTGTGAACCCATCGGTAGTACTTGGGCCCTCTGACTGGACACGCAGCAGCACCCAGCTTTTTAAATATGTATTTAACCAAAATTCTTTTTATACCGGCGGATACCTTAATTTTGTAGACGTACGGGATGTAGTGAGCAGTATGCTGGCTTTAACTTTTTCGGATGTTACCGGGGAGAGATTTATCCTGAACGCGGGACAGGTTTTGTATAAGGAATTTTTTACTAATATAGCTATTAATTTAAATCGAAAAGCACCCGGAGTTAAAGTGCCAAGTGCCTTGGCAGAAGTTATCTGGCGGCTGGAAAGTTTACGATCTTTTTTTACCGGCAAGCGTCCGCTTATCACCAAAGATACGGCTCGTATTACCAAAAGAAATTACTTTTTTACCAGCGAAAAGTTAAAAAAACAACTAGCTTTTTCCTTTAAATCCCTCGAAGAAACCTTAAATTGGAGTTGTCGGGAATTGCGGCTAAAATACCAATTACCCGTATAATACTTTTACTATTCTTAAACTATTTAAGCGTATAAATTGTCGTATAAGATGCATTTAAAATGCAGGTAAACCTATACTAGTAAATGAACGAAAATTCTGAAGAAAGAAACGAAGAGTTGGGTATAATAAAAAAATTTGAAGCCATGGTTTCCCGTAATGAAACTGTGTTTTTCGATTTATCTGATTTTGAATTTATTATTGATCATTATACCACCAGCTTTAATTATACCAAAGCCTTACAGGCCTGTGAAGCCGCTTTAAACCAATACCCGTTTTCCACGGAATTATTAATAGATAAATCGCAATTGCTGGCCATGTCGGGTAATTTTGCCGAAGCCATTGACATGATTGAACAGGTAGCCCTATTGGATCCGGATAATGCGGATGTGCTGGTAACCCGGGGAGTTATTCATACTCAGAAAGGAGAGTACCAGGCCGCAGTTGATTATTTTAAGCAAGTAGTAGAGCTACACCCCGACCGTGATGATGTATTGTTTAATATTGGTTTAACTTACCAAACCTGGGGCAAATTTAAATCGGCCGCTAAATATTATAAAAAGTGCCTCGAAATTAATCCGGAGAATGAAATGGCGATTCAGGAAATTTTGTATTGCCTGGATATTGCCGGTAGCCTGGAAAGTTGTTTGCCTTTTTTGCAGGAGTTTATCGATAAAGATCCGTATTCGCATACAGCCTGGTTTAACATGGGTTTGTTGCAATACAAACTTGCCGATTACGATAAAGCGTTGGCGGCTTTTGAGTACGCTACTATTATCAAACCCGAGTTTACCGAAGCCTTTGAGCATTTAGGGAATACCTATGTTGGCTTAGGCGAGTTTGCAAAAGCTATTGAGGCCTTTACAACGGCCGCCAACCTCAATCCGCAATCTGCCGAAATGATGTGCAACATTGGGGAGTGCTACGAAAAACTGCGCCAATGGGACTTATCGCGGCGCTACTACCAAAAAGCCATCGACCTGAATCCTGAAATGGACGAAGCCTGGTTTGGGATAGGAATTATTTTAAATGCCCAGGATAAGTGGTTTGAAGCACTGCATTTTTTTAGAAAAGCAGCCACCTTATACCCCGATAGTGCGGATTATTGGATTGCCTTGGCCGCCGCCGAGTTTAATGTAGGGAATATTGTTTCGAGCCTGGAGTGTTACGAAAAAGCGAGCATCCTGGCGCCCTCTAATAAAGATATCTGGTTAAACTGGTCTATAATTTTATACGATCAGGGAAATTTTGAAGGAGCTATCGATCTCATACATAATGCCCTGGAACTGCAACCTGATGCGGCCGAACTGCATTATCGGTTGTGCGCGTACTTGCTTTCCGCAGGAAAATATAAAGAAGCATATAATTATTTAGAAAATGCATTAATTTTGGACTTCGATAAGCATTATTTGCTTTTTGAATATTTTCCTGAGTTAGAATCGCAGCGCGCTCTGGCCAGGTTAATTGATCAATATCGCAAATAAAGTATTAGATTGTCGAAGTGTTGAATTGCTAAATTGTTGCTTGATTAGATGGCTGGCTGTTTTTTTTTACTAAAAGGTGTAACAACGGTTTTGCAGGAGCAAGTTTGTTTATCCGCATTTTTTAGGGTAGGCAAACAATTTAACCACTCAGTACTAAGTCAGTCTAACCATCCGACCATTCAACCATTCAACTTTAATGAACTATCATCTTAGTCATTTGCCCGAGAGGGATGCTAAACCCCGCGAGAAAGGCTGCACCATGGCCATGGATAAAGGTCTGAGTATCCGAGAGGTAGAAGATTTTATCGAAGTAGCCGGGGAGTACGTGGATCTGGTAAAACTAGGTTGGGCAACCTCCTATGTAGTGCCAAATTTAAAACGGAAACTGGAAGTGTACCGATCGGCAGGATTGCCGGTTTATTTTGGCGGTACCCTTTTCGAAGCTTTTATTATCCGCAATCAGTTTGATGAATACCGCCGGCTGTTGGATTCTTTTCAAATGGATATTGCCGAAGTATCAGACGGCTCTATCGAACTGAATCACGAGCAGAAATGCGAGTACATCCGGCTTTTATCCGATCAGGTTACTGTTTTATCCGAAGTAGGATCTAAGGATGATCAAAAGATTATTCCACCGTATAAATGGATTAGCTTAATGCAGGCCGAACTGGATGCTGGTTCCTGGAAAGTAATTGGCGAGGCTCGGGAAGGTGGTACAGTAGGCTTATTCCGGTCGACGGGCGAAGTACGTAGCGGTTTGGTAGAAGAAATTTTGACTAAGATCCCGTTCGAAAAAATTATTTGGGAAGCTCCACAAAAAGAACAGCAAGTTTGGTTTATAAAATTATTAGGAGCCAACGTAAACTTAGGTAATATTGCTCCCAACGAAGTAGTACCTTTAGAGACCATCCGATTAGGTATTCGGGGCGATACCTTCATGGACTTTTTAAATTTAGAACAGAACAAGAAGTAAGTACCATAAAAGAGTTACCTGGCTGGTAACTCTTTTTTATTGATCTTTTTTAAGTGCAGACTTATTAAGAGCTAATATTATTTACTAAACATCAAGAATATAATACCTGCTTGCCATTGCCTCATTTAGGATAATGAAGTTAATAATGGGAACCTAAAGTAAACCTAAAAACTTATTCTTGCATTCAGTATCCAAAATAAACGAATCCAAAACTTTCTCCTTACTTCATTATAGTTTTTAAACCACGTTGCCTTACTTTGTACTTATGGAACTGTTGCATAACTTTATTGACTTCTTTTTACACCTGGATGTTCATTTGTCGGAAATTATCCGCGATTACGGGGTTTGGGCATATCTGATTTTATTTCTGATTATATTCGTAGAAACCGGTTTGGTTGTAATGCCTTTTTTACCCGGCGATTCGCTGTTATTTGCCGCCGGTGCCTTTGCTGCTCCGCAAATACTCAATAATGGCCAAACAATAGATGGTCCTTTTAATATTCTTTATTTGATTGTTTTGCTTTTTATTGCTGCCTTTCTCGGCGACATGCTAAATTTTCATATTGGGGATTACCTGGGGCCAAAAGTATTCCGGCGCGATTACAAATTACTAAAACGGGAGCATTTGCTTAAAACGCAAAATTTTTACGAAAAGCATGGGGCTAAAACCATTATTATTGCCCGTTTTATTCCTATTATTCGCACGTTTGCCCCATTTATAGCCGGAGTAGGTACCATGAAATACGCCCGTTTTATGGCGTACAATATTATAGGAGGCTTTTTATGGGTGGTTGGCTTTTTGCTGGCTGGTTATTTATTCGGCAATATTCCGGCGGTTAAAAAGAATTTTACTTTAGTAGTTTTTGCCATTATTGTCGTTTCCATTATCCCGCCTTTATACGGATTTCTTAAGCAGAAGCTCGCTACCAAAAAGGTTGCTTAACAGATAATCAGAAAAGATTAAAAATTAGCTTTAAACCGGAACGAGGCAGTTGCAAACTTGCTCATGAAAGAATACGGACTTATTGGCTTTCCCTTGAGCCATTCTTTTTCACAGAAATATTTTACCGAAAAATTCTTAACCGAAAACATTCAGGATAGCCGCTATGAGCTATTTGAATTAACCAATATTCAGCAATTTCCGGATCTTATTCGTAGTAGGCAGTTGTGCGGGCTTAATGTTACTATCCCGTATAAACAAGCCATTATTCCTTTTTTAGATGAACTGGAACCAGTAGCGGCTAGCATAGGAGCCATTAATGTTATTAAATTCGAAAAAGGTAAATTAAAAGGCTTTAACTCTGATTACCAGGGATTTTTGCAATCGCTGCAGAATTTTTATCCAAACTATGCGCAAGCCCAGGCGTTAGTTTTAGGGAATGGTGGCGCCGCTAAAGCAGTAATGGCCGCCCTCAACCACTTAAAAGTAACCTACAAACTAGTTTCCCGCAATCCCACAACGGAGCAGTTAAGTTACGAGCAGCTAACGGCTGATGTACTCCAGGCTTTTCCTCTGATTATTAATACCACGCCCCTGGGTACGTATCCTAAGGTGGATACCTGTCCGCCTATTTTGTACGAAGCCCTTTCTATTAATCATTATTTATACGATTTAGTTTATAATCCTGCCGAAACCATATTTTTGAAGCGGGGAAAGGAAGCGGGCGCTAAAACTAAAAACGGCTACGAAATGCTTTGCCTGCAAGCCGAAGTTGCCTGGCAAATCTGGAATAGTTAAGTGAAGATAAATGAGGTTAGTTGTTTTGGATGCCGCATTAATGGCGCAGAAATAAGTACTCAGTTTAGGTTATAAAGAAACTTCTGGAATTTCAATTTGCAGTTTTTCTTAGCTTTACTGAGAGAAGTGAAGTTTGCTATTCCTGTTTTAATTTTAGAAAAAGAATTAAGCATAAACGGCCTTACTAGTGGTAACTGATTCAGTTTGAGAAATCAACCTCAGTCAAATGAATTGTTATTTTTTATTAATCCTTTCTAACTTTCAGGCTGATACTTAATTATTTATAAAAATATTTTTCCCCTTGCAACCAATTGCGGGTGCACTGGGTCATGGTAGTGTTGCAGCCTTTAGGATCCTATTTGATTTGAAACTTTTTACGCGCCATTTATCTGAAGATGATGAACTGATCGCAGGGTGTATTGCCGGTAAGCGGGATATGCAGCGTCGGTTATACGACAAATACGCTGCCCGAATGATGGCGGTATGTCTGCGGTATTCTAAAACCAGTTTTGAAGCGGAAGATGTGTTGCAGGAAGGGTTTGTGAAAGTGTTTGGGAATATTCAAAATTTTAAACGCGATTGTCCGGTAGAGTTTTGGATTCGCAAGATTATGGTGAATACCGCTTTAAAACAGCACCGGCAAAAAATGCACGTGAGCTCAGTGGCAGAAGTGGAACAGGTAGAAAAACATCCGGAAGAAGAATTTATATTTTCGAATTACGCCTTCGAAGAGCTGCTGGATATGGTGCAGCAATTAGCGCCCCGTTACCAGTTAGTTTTTAACTTATACGCCATCGAAGGTTATTCCCATAAAGAAATTGCGGCTCAATTGGATATTTCGGAAGGTACTTCCAAATCTCAGTATTCGCGGGCGCGGGCAATTTTAAAAGAAATGATTGAAAGAAAAGAAAAAAAATACAATGAAAGAATCATCAGATAACTCGAACCGGCCCCGGAAGCTGGAAGAGGTTTTTCGGGATGGTTTTGAATCGGCAGAGGTAAATCCACGGACTAGTATCTGGCACCGGATTGAGCAAGACCTGGAAGTTCAGCAAGCTGGGTATTATAAAAAACGCTTGGTTTGGTACCGCAGTGTAGCCGCCGCCAGTATTACCTTATTAATGCTGGCAATGGGGTACTTCTGGTACGATACCCAGACTGGCCACCATCTAAATGTCCCGAATGCCAGCTCTCCTAATCTGGCTGTAGAAAATAGTAAAACAATAGCACCTGCTAAAGGAACAGAATCAAACAAATTAACCTCTCCAGATCAATCGTCTGTTACTATTAATAATACTGCGGATGATAAATCTGTTAAAATAGCTTCAACGGAAGTTGAGCCTGCTTCGCAGGCTTATATGTCAAAAGAAAGAAGATTAGCCACTATAACCCGGCGCGGAGTAAAACCAGGAGCAACAACGATAGCAGAAGTAAATAATTCGGTAAGCTTTACCAGACAAGCTGATGTAACTAATAATCATCAACCTGACAAAGGCATAGCAATTAATAAGAATCCTAACTTGCAACCGGATTCTCTTCGCAGCACTCTTGCACTTGGAGCAGCTAAATTAGAGTCGCCCTTAAATAGGCAAGCTGATTCCGTACAGATTGCTGCCGTAGATAAGCCTTCTTTATTTAAGACGGATAGTACAGCTTTTGACTTAGCGGCAACAAACTCAACGGAGACAAAAAAGCGGGTTCAAGCAAATCGTTGGGCAGTGGGTGGCGGAACTGGTTCGCAATATTTCGAGCAGAATATTAGATTTGCTGATGCTGGTAGTCAATCATTTGCAGCAGCGCCATTAGGAAATTACGCGAATGCTATTGTTGCTAAAAATCAGCCAGGTAATTCTATAGAAGCGGCCAGCGAAGAATTTAATCAGAATACCCGATCGGCTTTCTCGTACCGGGCGGCTGTTGCCGCTACTTATCGCTTAAATGACAAATGGAGTATAGAAACCGGCTTCAGTTTTGCCGAAAATAAAGCCCAAACTACAACTTCGTACATTATCTATAAGCGGCCGGTAACTTTAAATAATATTCCGGGAGTAAATATAGGAAATGTAAATTATGGTAATAACGACAACTTAATGGGGCAGAACGTTACTATTCCGGTAACTATATTTTTAGCCAGATTAACGGATGATTATCTAACCAATGCCAATGTTTCGGTAGAAAAAGTAGATCCGTTTACCATGTATTACCGTTACCGGCAGATGAGTTTACCCATAAAATTGCGGTATCAGCAAGGCCGGGGTAAGTGGTTTAATTTTGTACAAGCCGGTGGGGCTGTAAATGTATTGCTGCAAACCAGCGTTTTATCCGACTCACCTAAAGTGCCAGCTGCCGAGTATTCAATTGGTCAACCTTCGCCTTTCCGCAAATGGTACCTTACTGCTTTAGGGTCGGTAGGCCGTGGTTTAAAGGTTACAGATGCATGGCAGGTACAAGGCAGCTTAGATGTAGCCCGTAGCTTTTCTCCTTTAACCTTAAGCCCCGACCAGTTATCTAATGTAAATCAGAGTAAATCTTATTATGTAGGTTTTGGTATTAGCTCGAGTTATGTAATTGGTAAAAAATAATTAAAATAAATATAGGTTAAGTAAAACCAAATTGTGTAGTTTATTAGTATATTAGTATAAATTAATATTTAAATATAATAACAGTAAGTTAAAGGCTTATTTGCTGTTAGTACATCTGAAACTTAAATTAATAATACTATGCAACTGCCACCTGAACCAAACAATTATTTTTCTGAATTATTCGACTTTTACGTGCCTACTATAGGCTGGATAACAATTAGTGCCTTATTAATTTTTTCTGTGTTAGTAAGCTTACAATGAAATTTAAACGGTATTTATTATGAAGCAACAACGTTTAGTATGGCTGGTGGTTTGGGCCTTACTCGGTTTTTCTTGTGAGAGAGAAACCGATACGAACGTTGTAAAGCATAATATTGCCTTTTACACCCTCGAAAATCAAAGCGAAACCGGGCCAGGTTGTGAACTGGATTTAAATACCGCCAAGGAGAAAGAGAAAATAATAAGTAACGATGAAGTGCTCTCGTACCACGCCGCCGATCATTATTTTACTTTAACCGCAGCGGCTATTAACCGGCTGAAGAATATAAAAACGCAAACACCTTTTTACTTAAAAGTAGATGGGCAAGTGGTATACTCCGGATTTTTAATGCCGGGTTATTTAAGTTTAGCTTGTTTAAATGTTATTGTGATGGATCCTCTTTCTTATACCAACAATATTATTTGGGTGCGTTATGACTACGGAAGCACTAATAAACCCGCCAATGATTTTCGGAATAATGCCGAATTGCTAGCTGTTTTGCAGCAACAAGGGAAGTTAGAAAAGTAAAACAGAGTGGGCAAAGTAATATTTTTAATTGGATGTACTTGCCTTTTGTTTGCCTGCACTCCAGACGAAACAGTTGAGTTAATTAGTGGCCGTGTTATTTGCCGGGGCGGATGTGGTATACAAGCGTATTATGTAGAAATTACCAGTAACCATGTAATTGGTAAATCGCAACCGGTATTTGATAGTAGCGGCGTAAATCGAGGCCAATTTAGTAATGTGTTGATTGTTAATAACCTGAAAACTGCCGACCGGCAAGAAAATAAAAGTATTTCGTTTAAAAGCTTTCAGGATGTGGAGTTTAGTTGCCAGTCGTCGTACCCGCGCATAGTTCGCGAAATTGAAATCAAGTATTAATCAACCGCTTGCGGGTAGATTATAAAAATATCTTACACTATACTACAATTATACTAAGCCCATCCTTTTGGCATGGGTTTTTTTATGACTTCTTTTTCGTAATAAGTAATTGTACAAAATTAATTTACTATCCTGCAGGGCGAGATTATTGCGCGGTATTTTGATAATTAAATATTAAGCCGCGAAAAGTCTGGCGTCTGCTATCTTGATACTAGCGTTTCTTTACTTATGATAAGTTTTTGTATTTACGCCGTTTATTCGGCTTTAATGGCCGGTACTCCCTTAACCATTGAATGCCTAACCCAACTACCCAACTTAACCCAATTAAGGCTACGGTCCACTGCCACTCTTTCATGGTATTAACCAATTAATTGATCAAAATTTACTTTTTCCAGATAAGGTTCTAAAAGAGTGGCACTTTTAAAACTCAATACCAAATCAATCTCGAAGTTGTCCCGGCGGTACCAGATTTCGACAAAGAATGTATCTAAACTGAAAAGATAGACCAGGTGTTCGCCGTTGAGGCGATCGGCCAGGAAATTACCTTTTACTCGTACTAAAGCTGCCTTTTGCTCACGGCTAATACAGGAAAAATAGGGATGATTCATCTTAAAGTAGTTCTAATACGATTAGCTTCAAATAAAAAGATCCTGAGAATCAGTCTTCTTTTGGGAAGTTACTATACATATTAGTCTTAGAATGAGTAATTGAAGAAGCATAAGCGATTGATTAATATTTACTTATTAGTATAAGTAAATATTGTGCCACAAAATAGATGTGGAGTCAAATTGCACTACTTTTATCATTACTAATTGCAAGCTAAATGGGCAGGCTTTAGCAATGGCAAAAGTAGCCTTATACCGGGTGCGTTTTGAAATACGATGTATAGATAAAGTTAACCTATTCAGCCAATAGTGGAATATGAATAAGATGCAGGGTAGAGGAATCAGGAATGGGTTGGTAAGTTTTAGCGGTGGTTACCGTTGTCCGGAACTGATAAATATTTCTAAAAGGAGCAAAATACTTTCTTCCGTTTCGGCGCACAACGTACCAATCGTGGTTTAATCGGCCATATACATAAACCGTATCGCCTACCTGAATATTTTTAGATACGGGAGCAAAAATCTTTGGGATTCTTCTCAGGGATACGCCGCTTCTTCCGGCGGTGTAAGTTTCATTAATTGGCTTATAATTGCTGCTTCCTTCGTAGGAGGAAGGGGAGAGAGTAGGCGCGCAGCCCGAGATAAAATAAAAGCTTAGTAGATAAAGTAAATTTGTTTTCATTTAGTTGGATTGATTTGGTTCGGAGTATTGTATTTAGGGGCATGATAAAGAAGAAGGCTTTAAAAATTACTTTAAAGTCAGACTGTAACCGGTAATATACTTGTAGTTTATTCAAATATTTTTCCTTGTTTTTATAATATTAGTATGGTAGCTGTTTCAATATAAGCTAATTAACAGCACCACGCAATAGAGAAAAGAAAATCTGTTTAGCGTAAATAAATTAGTTATCTTAAAACAATTATAAAAAATTTACTAATTGAGCAGTAGATCAGGATTTAATTAAGAAGACAAGCAACTCTAAGAGGTTGTAAATTGTTATAATATGTTCACAAATCTTTAAAAAATCTGCATGGATTTTAATTTAACTTCTGAATATAAACCCACCGGCGACCAACCTAAAGCTATTGCGCAATTAGTGGAAGGCGTGCAAAACGGCGAACCGGCGCAAGTATTATTAGGCGCCACGGGAACCGGAAAAACCTTTACGGTAGCTAACGTTATTCAGCAGGTGCAAAAACCTACCCTGGTATTGTGCCACAACAAAACATTGGCCGCTCAGCTTTATGGCGAGTTTAAACAGTTCTTCCCGAATAATGCCGTGGAGTATTTTATTTCGTATTACGATTACTACCAACCCGAGGCTTACATAGCTTCTTCTAATACTTTTATTGAGAAAGACTTAGCCATTAACGAAGAAATTGAGAAACTGCGGCTGCACTGTACTTCATCGTTACTGTCGGGGCGGCGCGATATTATTGTGGTGGCATCGGTATCGTGTATTTACGGTATTGGTAACCCCGAAGAATTTGGAAAGAATGTTATTTATTTACAGCCCGGTCGGCGCGTAAGCCGCAATCAATTACTATATCAGTTTGTCCAGATTTTGTATAGCCGCACCGAGGCCGAATTTTCCCGTGGAAATTTCCGGGTGAAAGGTGATACCGTTGATATTTTCCCGGCATACGCGGATTATGCTTACCGAATTTACTTTTTTGGCGACGAGATTGAGTCTATCCGGCGCATTGATCCGGCTTCAGGTAAAATGATCGCCGAAGAAGAGCAGATTGCGTTGTATCCGGCTAACTTATTCGTAACCGGGCAAGACGTTATGCAACAGGCAATCCGCGAAATTCAGTTCGATTTAATGGCGCAGCATGAGTATTTCTCAAAAGAAAGCCGCGACGAAGAAGCCAAAAGAATTAAAGAAAGGACCGAATTTGACCTGGAAATGATCCGGGAATTGGGTTATTGTTCGGGTATCGAAAACTATTCGCGGTATTTTGACCGGCGTAGCCCGGGAGCGCGGCCTTTCTGTTTGTTAGATTATTTCCCGAACGATTACCTGATGGTAATCGACGAAAGCCACGTTACTACACCCCAGGTGCGGGCCATGTGGGGTGGCGACCGCTCCCGCAAAACTGCGTTGGTAGAGTGGGGATTCCGGTTGCCGTCGGCGATGGATAATCGTCCGCTTACTTTCAACGAGTTCGAGTCGATGATGAAGCAGACCTTATTTGTGAGCGCCACACCCGGCGATTATGAACTTCAGAAATCCGGAGGGGTAATAGTTGAGCAAATTATCCGGCCAACCGGTCTGCTGGATCCCATAATTGAGGTAAGACCTAGCGTAAATCAGGTAGATGATTTACTCGATGAAATTGACGAACGCATTAAAATGGGCGATCGCATATTGGTTACTACCCTCACTAAACGTATGGCCGAAGAGCTTTCCAAGTACATGGAGAAATTGAACATTAAAGTAAAATACATCCATTCCGAAATTAAGTCTTTAGATAGGGTAGAGATATTACGGGAACTGCGTTTGGGGCATATTGATGTGTTAATCGGGGTAAACTTACTGCGCGAAGGCTTGGATTTACCGGAAGTATCGTTGGTGGCCGTGCTGGATGCTGATAAAGAAGGCTTCCTCCGCGATCAGCGCTCGTTGATTCAAACTACTGGTCGGGCTGCCCGGAATAGCCAGGGTAAAGTAATTATGTACGCCGATCGCATGACAGGTTCTATGCAACGTACCATTGATGAGACTAACCGTAGACGGGCAGTGCAAATGGCTTACAACGAAGCAAATGGTATTACACCAACCACGGTACGTAAATCGAAAGAAGAAATATTTGAGCAAACGGCGGTGGCAGATGCCCGACCAACTCCGAAAGTATACGCCGGACCTGCCGAAGTATCTATTGCTGCGGAACCAGTAATACAGTACATGAAGCGCGAAGAGCTCGAAAAGCTCATTAAGAAAACGGAAAAGCAAATGGAAGGCGCTGCCAAAGAGCTAGACTTCCTGCAAGCTGCCAAGTACCGCGATGAGCTCGCTGAATTACGCAAGTTGTTGAAAAATAAACGTGATTAAATTCAAAAAGCCTTCTGCAAAGAACAGAAGGCTTTTTTATGCGGTTTAATTAGTAAATCTGAAGTACGATTAGAAATAAAATTTAATCTGAGAATAATAAGTGACTACTATTTACTATTTCCATAATCAATCTTTAATGTAATTGAAATCGCTTAATCCTAACTTTACTTTATTTCCTTTACAGAAGGTGAGTAAGTTTATCTAAAATATCCTTTATTTGAATACAGAAACCGGATTCTTCTTATAAATTATCTTGCAAAATGCCAAGTCCACTTATTACTTACCGCACTGGAAATGAAATAGATTTAAATGAAATGCTGGCTTTGTACGAAGCCTCTACCTTGGGCGAACGCCGTCCCATTCACGATCGGGCCCGAATGCAGGCTATGCTGCAACACGCTAATTTAGTAATTACAGCTTGGGCTGGAGTGCAGTTGGTAGGAATTTCGCGGGCACTCTCCGATTTTGCTTTTGTTACCTATTTATCTGATTTAGCGGTACACCGCGATTTTCAAAAACAAGGCATTGGCAAAGAGCTGATAAAACAAACTCAACTGGCTGGCGGACCAAACGCCAAGATTATTTTGCTGGCCGCTCCGGCAGCGGAACAGTATTATCCGCACATTGGATTTACGCACCATCCGCAAGCCTGGATGTTAAGCGGTAATGCAGAAATTAAATAAGGTTTATTGCCGTTTTATAAGTTGCGTTAGAGATATTTGTGTTAAATTGGTTAAACCATCCAACCTTTACCGTTCTAACATCTAACAACGTAAAAATTCAGGTTTCTAAGAATGAGTCAGTCGTTTCAGTCGACAAAGAAGTGCAAAAATTGTGGAAATTGGTCGCCGTGGAATCAGGAAATAAATGATATCTGCCATTTTTGCGGCCATCTACTCGACGAAGAAGCGTTTCTGGCGCAAGCCAAAGCCGAAGCCGAAGCTAAAGAAAAAAAGTCTTACCAGATTAATATTGATTTAATCAAAATATACCCCACCGATTCCTTCCTGGTAAAAACAGGAAAACGATTCATACAAGCCGTACAAATCTCTTTTATTGCGATTTTATCCTTTATACTCTGGTTTTTAACTTTGTTGGCGGGCTAATGAAAATTTTGCGTAATCCGGTTTTCATAACAGCAGCAATAACTTTCTGGGTTACGTATACGCTGGAGCATTTCAAAATTTTTACCTTGCCCTTTGTTCATCATTATCTCGACGATTTATTGGCTATGCCGGTAATTTTAACTTTGGCAGTAGCTGTGCAGCGGCAATGGGTTTACCGGAGTCCTCAATATACGCTCTCTAAAGCTCAAATTATTTTTGCGGTGTTGTATGTAAGTGTTTTGTTTGAAGGCATTTTGCCAGCATTCTCGGCCAAGTATACCCGCGACGTTTGGGATGTTTCGGCTTATATTTTTGGTGCCTGGGTATTTTACCGGTTTATTAATCAGCGGCAATCAATACCTTTACGGCCACAACCCTAACTGCTGAATTAATCATTATCTTGAGACCAACTGCTACTCTTCGTCGCGCCACAGCTGCTGATACAAATTTATTAACCATTATAGGTGAGCAATCTTTTGCCGAAGCATTTGGTGAGGCTAATACGCCTGAAAACATGGCTGCTTTTTTATCCAGGGTGTTTGCTCCCGAAATAGTAGCGGATGAATTGGCTACCCCCACCACCGAATTTTACTTGGCTGAGTTAGGAAACGAAGCTGCTGGTTACGTGAAAATGGAATATCCAGCACCAGAGGCTCAGGTGCCTTTTCAAAACGTATTAAAGATTAGTCGGCTGTATTTGCTTCGCAAATTTCTGGGTTTAGGTTTAGGTGATCAATTAATGCATTTCTGTATTGAGAAAGCCAAATTAGTAGGTTGTGAAGCTATTTGGCTCACGGTTTGGGAACACAACCTTCGGGCTGTTTCTTTTTACCAAAAATGGGGATTTTATCAGGTTGGCACCGAAGACTTTATTTTAGGCGATGATGTTCAATTGGATTATTTGTTGGTAAAGCAATTATAAATTTCCTTATAGGTTAAATTTTAAATAATTAGTAACCCTTTTTCGCGTAAGGTAAGCCAGGTAGGAGAAATTAGAAATTGCGTAAAAGTTAAGCCCGCTTGCTCCGGAAATTGTTGATCTAGCTCTTTTAAACGAGAGCCATTCGGTTGTTCGCTGCTTACCTGGCTTAACATTTCCATTAGCCATTGCCCAATAACCGGAGTTGTTCTGATCTGAAAATCTTCAGCTTTTTCGTAGAAAGTAAGTAAAGCTTGTTCTGTTTTTTTGCCTTTTTTATTTACCGTAATTATTTCCAGTTCCGGTAAATTTCCCAACCAAAGTACGCGCAAATTTTGTTTTTCACTGTCGGGTTTACTCGGAGTGGCAATAGCTTGGGCAATAAGTTGCGGCGAGATAGTAGTACGCGCTACCTTAAAGTCGAACCAGAAGGAGAGGGGCTCTTCCAAACCAATGCCGTGCATGTAATTATATATAGCTTTTGCTAAACCTGCTCCAAACAACTCGTGGTCGCAGCCTTGCGGATCGTCGTGCCAAAGATCGTTATTAGCAAAAATGCCTACGGGTGGGCCAATTTTACGAACGCCGTATTTTTCCGGGTTTTTACCTACCGGGCTGTGGGCTGTCATAGAAAAGCGGTGCCAGAACCCGGATTGAATAACGTTATGCCAGAATAGCTGTCGTACTACTTCCAAAGAGTCGATGGTTTCTTGGGCAGTTTGTGTCGGGAAGCCGTACATGAGGTAGGCATGTACCATAATGCCAGCTTGGGTAAAACCTTCGGTTACCCGGGCAACTTGTGCAATCGTAACGCCTTTCTCCATTTTCGCCAGCAAGCGATCTGAGGCTACTTCTAAACCACCCGACACCGCAATACAACCCGAAGCCGCTAAAAGCCGGCAAATATCTGGGGTGAAAGTTTTCTCGAACCGGATATTTCCCCACCAGGTTATTTTTACTCCTCGCCGGATTAACTCAATCGCTAAATCGCGCAGAGCCAGTGGCGGTGCTGCTTCATCTACAAAATGAAAACCCGTTTGGCCGGTTTGCGCAACAATAGCTTCTATGCGATCTACGAGTAAAGTTGCTGGGGCCGTTTCGTAACGGGCAATGTAATCGAGGGTAACGTCGCAGAAAGAACAGCGTTTCCAGTAGCAGCCGTGCGCCACCGTAAGTTTATTCCAGCGGCCATCGCTCCACAAACGGTGCATGGGGTTCATTACCTCAATTACCGATAAATATTTATTTAGTGGTAAATCACTATAGTCTGGGGTACCTACTTCGGTATGCGGAATATTGGCATCCTGGCAGCCGTTGTAATACTTAACCTCGCCATTTTTCCGTAAAAACGTGCGTTGCAACAATTCTACTGTTCGCTTTCCTTGCAGATACTCCAGCAGTTTCAACCAAGGGCCTTCTCCGTCGTCTAAGGTTACAAAATCTATGTAATCGAAAAAGCGGGGCTCGTTTAAACTGCGTAATTCGGTATTAGGATAACCGCCGCCCATTAAGGTTTTTACGCCGGGATATTGTTCTTTAATGTATTGCGCGCACCGTAAAGCTCCGTATAAATTTCCCGGGAAAGGTACCGAAAAGCCAACTAAGTCCGGTTGAACCTGCTGCATGCGTTCGGCTACTAATTCCAGTAAAAACGCATCTACCAGGTTTGGCTTATCAGTTAAAGCTTGCTGCAATGGCTCGAAAGAAGTAGCCGATAAGGCAAGTTTTTCGGCATACCGACTAAAACCAAAGTGCGGACAAATAGTTTCTTTAATTAAATCACCGAGGTCTTCGAGGTAAAGAGTAGCCAGATGACGGGCTTTGTCGTTAATGCCCATTGCGCCAAAAGCTACTTCTAAATCACCTATTTGGTCGAAGCGAGAGGCCTCGGGCAGAAAGCCGTTATAACAAATTTGCTGCGCCAGCGTGGTATCAGTATTTTGCAGAAAATGAATAGTGGGTTCAATAGTAGCCAGGTAAAACCGCTTAAGCCGAACCATACGTTTGCTGTTATCCGAAAGCGGAAGGTTTTGTTGCTCAATGGCGTTAAATACACGCGTTAAACCAGAACGGGAAAAAATCTTTAAAACTAATTCCAGGCCAAAATCAGCTTGGGTTACCTGGTAATTGTACTGCTGTAAAAACCCTTTTAAATAGGCTGTAGCCGGGTACGGTGTGTTAAGCTGCGTAAGCGGCGAAGTAATGAGCAGTATTTTAGGCGCGGTTAACAATTTTTATAACTTAATGCAGGTAGTAGAACAAAGGAGAACAAAGAGAAGTTTACCCGGCGCAAAATTATCCATTCAGCAGGTAAATTTTTAAATCTATCGTTACTATTTCCTCTTCAAAATTTTGTTTCCTCCATTTAGTAAATCAGGCCTGTTTATACTTAGCTGTGTACTGCTGAATAAACCATTCTACCGCCTGATTAGACGACGACGGCTTATAGGCTAATACTACTTCTGTAGTAATGGGTAAGTAATTTAAATCGTAAAAAGAAAGTTTTAGCGAAGTACATTGGGCTTTTACCGAAGCGGGAACAATAGAAACGCCCAAACCACTTTCTACTAATTGGAGAATAGAATGGATGTTATTGGCTTCGTGTACTACATCGGGGTAAAAGCCTAAACGCTGGCATATTTCTACTAATTTCCGGTAATAATCGGGAGCGTAATCCTGGTTAAAGAAAATAAATGGTTGGTGTTTTAAATATTGGCTTACTGCTTCCTGACCAGGCAACTCTATTGAATTTTGGCGGAAAACGACCGTAAAAGGATCCTGAAACAAGGTTATCGTTTTTAGTTTTTCGGAGCTTACCGGAGCGCGCATAATGCCTACATCTAATTTGCCTTCTTCCAGCGCTTTAATTTGTTTAACCGTAGGTACTTCGTAGAGGCGGGTTTTGGTGAAGGGTAATTCTGTGTGCAGTTTTTTTAAAATATTTACTAAATGCGCCTGATAGGTAGAACTGATATAGCCAATGCGCAACTGAGTAGTTATAGCCCCGTGAATTTGTTTTAGCAGGTTTTTGCTTTCTTCGAGTTGCGAGAAAATCTGATCGATTTCCTTTTTGAAAAACTGACCTGCCGGAGTAAGGCTTACTTGCTTATTGCTACGATTAAACAGAACTACGCCTAACTCTTCTTCCAGCTCTTTAATTTGCCGGCTTAGAGGTGGTTGCGAGATGTGTAATTTAGAAGCAGCTTTCCGGAAATGAAGTTCTTCGGCTACTGTTTTAAAATAAAGTAAATGGCGCAACTCCATCTTATCTGATACTTATAAGGTATGAATACTTGATAAAAATGATACTTTACAAATATCGTTTACTGGTTTAGATTTGCCAAAAAAGATTTCCGGAGCAAGTTTAACCTTAATTAACTTTAACAGTTATGAGTCAAAATACAGAAACAAAATCAACCGTAGCCGAAATAAGAGAGCGGTTTGATAATGACGTAGCGCGATTTTCTAATTTAGAAACTGGTCAGCAATCAACGGTTGATGCTCCCATAAGTTTAGAGTTGATAACGGATGCGGTAAAATCCATAACTCCAAACGCTTCGCGGTTATTGGATATTGGTTGTGGAGCCGGCAATTATACCTTAAAAATGCTAAGCAAAATCCCGGATATGGCTTGTACCTTAGTAGATTTAAGTAAGCCTATGCTTTTAAAAGCCCGGGAAAGAGTTGCCGCTGCTACCTCCAATTCAGTAGAAATAAAGCAAGCCGACATCCGGGAGTTGGATTTACCCGAAAATCACTACTGTACCATTCTGGCCGGAGCCGTTTTGCATCATTTACGTACCGACGAAGAATGGGAAGCCGTATTTACTAAACTCTACAAAACCTTAAAACCCGGCGGCAGTTTCTGGATTTCGGATTTAATTATACACGATATGACTTCTATTAATAACTTAATCTGGAAAAAATACGGCGAGTACCTGGAGCAATTAGGGGGTACTGCTTACCGAGAGAAAGTTCTGGCTTACATTCAAAAAGAAGACACGCCTCGTTCTCTTAATTACCAACTTGATTTAATGAAAAAAGTTGGTTTTAAACAAGTAGAGGTACTGCACAAAAATCTTTGCTTTGCTGCCTTTGGCGGAATAAAGTAAATTTTTTCAAAAAAGGATCGTAAAATTTAGCGTACCGGCAAGCGTTAGGCTTCGTTAAGCATGTTCGCAGGTTTGGTCGCAAACTTTTTGATTTACTTTTTCGATTTGGATGGTAGCGTGGTTGATTTGGTGATGATGTGCTAATTCCTCCCGGATGCTGGTGAGCAGGGATTCAGAAGTGTTTTCCTGCACTACCAGGTGGGCAGTTAAGGCGTTTTCGGTGGTACTCATGGCCCAGATATGTAAATCGTGCACATTTTGTACGCCCGGAAAATTAGTAAGTAATTGCCGGATAGCCGGTAAATTTACACCCGTTGGCACGCCATCTAAAGACAATTTTAAAGATTCGGTTAGCAGGCTCCAGGTACTCCATAAAATAACCCCAATCACAATTAAGCTAATTACCGAATCTATCCAGAACCAGTTGGTATAGTAAATAATTACCCCTGCTATTAACACACCCAACGACACCAACGCATCGGCGGCCATGTGCAGGTAAGCGCCTTTTACGTTTAAATCTTTATCTTTATCGCGTATAAAAAGTAAAGCCGTACCGGCATTAACCAAAATACCTATGCCAGATACCAAGGCAATGTACTGGCCCTCTATAGCCTGTGGTTTCCCGAGGCGTTGAAAAGCTTCCCAACCAATGGCACCCACGGCTACTAAAAGTAATACCGCATTAAACAGCGAAACCAAAGTAGTAGATTTTTTGAAGCCGTAAGTATAATCGTCGGTAGCTTTTTTGGTGGCCAGACGAGTGGCTAATAAAGCTAAAACCAGACTGGCCACATCGCTTAAATTATGACCGGCATCGGTAAGTAAAGCCAGGGAATGCAGCCAGAAACCAGTAGTAGCTTCTATAACCACGAACAATACGTTTAACCCAATGCCTAGCAAAAAAGCCCGGGTTAAATTACTCGGCACACTATGGCTGTGGCTATGGCCGGAATGATGCTGATGATCGTGCGAATGGGAATGCATGATTTAAATAAAACTACTTTTACTTTTATTAAACGTGAAAGAAAGGTAAGGATAGTAAAATCGGCAACGAAATTTTGAAAATGTTACAACCAGCAACTTTTCGTGTCCGGAGCAATCTTACTTTCTAAGCTTAAAGGTAAGGCAGAGTTATCTAAGTACTTAATATAATTTTAATAACAATGTACAAAATTCAGCTATTAACCAATAGCATCGAGTGGCGTACGAACCGGATGAATACTGTTTTTATACTCGCTCACCGATTGGCCGGTAATTTTTTTAAACTGATTCGATAAATGCTGCACGCTGCTGTATTGTAACTGGTGAGCAATTTCGCTTAGAGTTAACTGGCCATAAGAGAGCAGTTCTTTTACCCGCTCAATTTTTAATAAAATAAAATACTTTTCGATGGTAAGTGGCTCCAGGCGCGAGAATACTTTACTTAAATAAGAATAATCCAAGCCCAGTTTTTCGGATAAATAAACCGAAGTGGTAACCGGTTGGTAAGCCGTTTCAAAGTGTTGTAAATAATCGATTAAGGTATTTTTAATTTTCTCTACCAATTGCCGGTCGCGGTCTTGAAGTAACGCAAAACCTTCGGGTTGCAGAGCGGCATCAATGCGGGAAAAATCAGGTTCACCGGTAACTTGAGCACTACCGAGCTGCACATTGTTTACCTCTAAACCTTGTTCCTGGAGTACACGGGTAACCGTGCTAATGCAGCGCGGGCATACCATGTTTTTAATATGTAAAGTAGTAGTTTCCACGGAAGTTTATTTATACTATTTAAATATACACTTACTGCCAGTGAGTAGCAAATGCAGGCGTACTTCTTATTAGTAAACCTTTAATTTACTAATTTGGTGCCGGTCCTTAGCGTAACCAACGATTGAATACATAGTTTACCAGCGGAATAATACCCATCACGGTAACGCTAATCAGCAGGAAAAAAACAAATGTAGAACTAAACAAACGACCAAAAAAGCCCGTCGGGAATCCAAAAACGTACAATATTAAAGCCGTAGAAATAAAGAAACTAATAATAAAAATCAAGATAACCTGCCGCTTTAAGTTAGCTTTATTAAATCGGAACTTATTTTTTCGTACAGTTGATTTGGCCGCAGCCTTCGGTACATTTTGCTTTCTCATTCACTCGGGCTTTACACCTGGGGTAAAATATCCAGCAGCAAAAATAATACATTCGTTCCGGTTTGAGAGAAACTACTTAGTTAATTCCTTTTTAGAAGTTAACTTTATTCAGGTACCGACTCAAAAATAAAGCCCACCCCAGGTGCTATTTTATAGTACCTGGGGTGGGCTGATTATAAAATAAATAACCTTTATTCAGACAGAAGAATAAGGATATTACCTCATACTTTCTGCTAATACAATTAAAGATTTTTTAAAATACCGCTCGTTGTATTTTACCGCCGGTGTTGTAAAGGATATAATACGTTTTAAGGCCGCTTCTTTCAATGGAAGTAGGGAAATTTAAATTATTTAACAACGTTACGTTCTTGCGGCGGCTGGCGAAAATAAAACTGCCGGCATCCGGTGCAAAACCTTGGCCGGTAAAGTTGCTGTATTCTACCACTACCGGATGCCGGTCGGTACCTAGTTTTAAATCTGTTAAGTTCGAAAAGCCAGATTGATACACCGAAACGTTGCCTTGCAAATCAAGCTCGTAGATAACGGCTTTTTTGGCCGGGAAAGGAAATCCGGTGAAGGTGGAAACTAAAAATCTTTCTCCATCATAAGCAATGGCTGTTGGTACCGATTGAGCATCAGGTAGTTCTCCGCTGCCGGTGCCCGCAATTGCCGGAACTTCGGCAAAAACACTTAATTCTCCGGATTCGGCATCACGACGAATAATGGCGTTGGCGGCCGCATCGGCAATGTAAAAATCATCATCCGGGCCAACAGTTATATTGTAAATATTAGATTCGTTGGTCTCATCTTTAAAATCATATCCTAAAATAAACTTACCTAAATCTTCGTATTCTAAATCTTTGGCTTGCTTAGGCGCATCGCCCGGCTGAAATGTAGAAACATCTAATTTGTAAAGCCTGCCTTCTATTCCGTGTAAAACCCATAACATGCCATCTTTTAAAATAAGGTGATTAAGGCCATTCACTACTCCTTCCGAACTTTTAAAAGAACTAAAGCCTTTGGCTACCGGATACACTTTACCTTCGGGAGTAATTAAAGAAACTTGTCCGTCACTGGTACCTGTGGGAGTATTGCCGGTACCTGCTTCTGTTACCCATAACTGGCCTGCCGCATCGGCTTCTATGCCAATTGGCGAATTTAAACCGCTCACAAAATCTTTTACTTTGGGTGGCTTCGGTTTTAGTTCATCTACAATTTCATAAAATTCTTCGCAAGCAGTAGTGCCTAGCAACAACAATAAGGATAGTAAAAAAGTAATTTTGGTGCGCATAATTAAAAGGTTAAGTGAAAACTATGATTTATTTAAGAATTATGGGCAAATAAAGCTTGAATATCTGGTCATCGGCAAACGAAAGTATAGGTAAATGTTAGTATAGAGATATAATACTCTTTTCTGCTTTTTTTGTTTTGCAGTTAAGGTACTCTTCCTAAAAATGTTGCTTTGAATTTTAGAAGGGAAAGAAAATTAATTCAGGCTTACTTAACAAGAGAAGCGAATTATTTATAGCGCCACAAAAATAGTAAATTGTAAGGGCATTAAATTAAAAGAGATGCCGCATATCTTAAATACTTATTCTTCCGAAGCAGGATTTTGAAATAAATTGACTTGTTGGAGTATTTCTTGTTTCCGGGCCGAATTAAAACGTAGATCTACTACCCCCCCAATTACGATAATGGCCGGTGAAGTAATATTTTGTTCCTGCGCTAACTGGCAAATAGTATCAATGGTTCCGCAAAGCAGGCGCTCGTTAGGCAAAGTTCCGTTCTGAATAATTGCTACCGGGGTAGTGTTTTTACCTAATACCTGAAATACCCGGGTAATATCTTCTAGGTTTTTCATGCCCATTAATATTACCACGGTAGCCGAAGACTGGGCCGCTAAGGCAATATCCGACGAAATTTGTCCATATTTAGTAGCGCCGGTAATTACCCAAAAACTTTCGCTTACCCCCCGGCTGGTGAGCGGAATATTCTGAGAGGCGGGTACAGCAATAGCGCTGCTAATACCCGGAATTACCTCGGTAGCAACGCCGTGTTGAGCCGAAAACTGAATTTCCTCGTAACCTCGCCCAAACACAAATGGGTCGCCGCCTTTTAGGCGCACTACGTGGCCGTATTCTAATGCGTATTTAACAATTAAGGTGTTAATTTCTTCCTGCGGATACTCGTGTTTACCGGAACGTTTGCCCACAAATATGCGGGGTTTATCGGCAGGTACCAGATCAAGTAAAGCCGGATTAACAAGAGCATCGTAGAGTACCAAATCAGCGGCGGCTAACGCTTTCGCCCCTTTAATGGTTAGTAAATCTACATCGCCGGGGCCTGCGCCCACTAAAGTAACCCGCGGAATTTTAGAACTCATGAGAATCGCAGACTGATAAAACGCTTAAATTACGCACATTTCTAGTAAAATTTACTTTTTAGCCGCTAGGTTAATCTAAAATTAGAATTTAACCTCTCAAATTATAGGGTTTAATGAGGTATTTTTCTTTTGATAACCAAGAAAAAAATCAATAAAAAAGGTGGTCTGCCAAACAAACCACCTTTTGAAAATAACAGAAATGATTTTTTAAGCCGTTAAACTCCAGCCAGAGCGGTATTCGCGGGTTACAAATGGGTTTGCTTCCGGAGCATTGGTAAACTGCATTTTGGCCGAATCCCACAATAATTTTTTACCGGTAAACCGGGTAGCAATAATACCCAGCAGCATGGTTTCGGTTAATGGACCGGCATAGTCGAAGTTAGACGAAGGCTGTTTTTTACCATCTTTCGCGCAACGTACCCAGTCCATTTCGTGACTTACATCTATCCGGGGAATAGTTTTAGCTGGTTGCTTGTATTCGGCCATGCGGCTGGCAGGTAATAAGCGCGGGTTAGAACCATAGGTTTCGTGCATCAGTTTACCTTTATCACCAATCATCAGTACCCCGCCGCTTTTATCCATATTTTCATCCGGTCCCATTTCAGTTGGTTTCGGCGGCATTAAACCCCCATCGAACCAGGTAAGCGTTACCGGAGGCATATTTTCGCGGGCGGCAAATTCATACGTCACCATAGAGCCGCTCGGGTAAGTAGCTAAATCTTGTTTATTGTTACCACCACCAAAAGGCGTGCTGGTAGCTTCTACGCTTACAGGAGCGCCTAGTTTTAAGGCCCAGTTCGGGTGGTCGAGTAAGTGCGCACCCATATCGCCGAGAGCACTGGCACCGTAATCTACCCAACCCCGCCATTTAAACGGATGGTAAGCCGGGTTGTAAGGCCGCAACGGAGCCGGCCCCAAAAATACTTCCCAGTCCAAACCTTCGGGAGTAGCTATGGTTTCGGTAGGCCGCGGAATGCCCTGTGGCCAGATCGGGCGGTTCGTCCAGGCGTACACGGTACTTACTTTACCAATGGCACCATCCCAAATCCATTCATTTATTAAACGGGCACCTTCGCTGGAATGCCCTTGATTACCCATTTGCGTGATAACTTTGTATTTGCGGGCCGCTTCGGCCAAAGCGCGGGCTTCGTGTACGGTATAGGTTAAAGGCTTTTGCACGTACACGTGTTTCTTCCGGCGCATCGCTTCCATGGCAATAACGGCATGCGTATGATCTGGTGTAGCCACCACTACCCCATCAATATCCTTACTCATTTTATCCAGCATTTCGCGGTAATCTTTAAACCGCTTGGCTTTTGGATACTGAGCTTTTAGTTGATTAAAGTTGTTAATCTGATTGGTTATATTTTGCCGATCTTTATCGGTAGCAGCATCTTTTAGCCGGGCTTGTGCTTTTTCGGCATCGCTGGTTAATCTATCAAAAGCTTTCCCCGCAAAATCCCAGTCTACATCACATAAGGCTACAATATTCTGGCTCGATAAATTAAGTAAATTAGAGCGTCCCATGCCGCCTACTCCAACGCCGGCAATATTAAATTTGTCGCTCGGGGCTA
This sequence comes from Adhaeribacter radiodurans, assembly GCF_014075995.1. Taxonomy (NCBI): domain Bacteria; kingdom Pseudomonadati; phylum Bacteroidota; class Cytophagia; order Cytophagales; family Hymenobacteraceae; genus Adhaeribacter; species Adhaeribacter radiodurans. The sequence goes on from NZ_CP055153.1 coordinate 6,715,283, forward strand.
CAAAACCGGGTCCACCTAATACGTGCCGCGGAAAAATATAAAAAGAGGCAGCGGTTAAAGCAGCGCCTTTTATAAAATCACGACGGTTGAAAGCGTTTTTACTTTGTTCTGAAGTATTTTGCTGGTCTTCCATTTGAAAAATTATAGGGATTTTAAGTTAGAATAAATAGCCCAAATAGATTACAATCCGGGAGTTTGTTTTTGCATAGATTGTATAATATTACATCTAATTTAGAAAACAAGCTACTTTCATTAAGGAAAAATAATTGAGGCGGCAGTTTTTTTCTGATTTTAGTAAAGTAACCGTAAACGCACCCTTTTTTAGTAAATTTATGTTTTTTCTCCTGATCTGTTGGAGTGTTTTAGGCCTTTACGCCTGGATTATTCTTCGTAGGTGGCGTGCCTGGCTTACTCTGCCTCCGGTAGGTAATTCTTTAGATTTTGCCCAGACTTTTTTATCGGTGCTTATTCCGGTACGCAACGAAGCGGCCCATATTAGAGCTCTGTTGCAAGATTTAGAACAACAAACTTACCCCAAACAAAACTTTGAAGTACTGGTTATAGATGATAACTCAGATGATGAAACAGCGGCATTAGTGGGGGTATTTAAAGAAAAAAGTAAATTGCCGGTGCGGCTGATTTGTTTGCAGGATTACCCGGGCTTGCAGCAAAAAAAAGCCGCTATTACAAAAGGAGTAGCCTTAGCTAAAGGCGAGTTAATAGTGCAAACCGATGGAGATTGCCGGGTTACTCCGGATTGGCTTTTTACCTTGGCCCAACACTATGAGCGCACAAATGCCCGTTGTATAAGTGGGCCGGTGTGCCTTTCAACGGATGGTTCCTGGTTTGAGGGAATGCAGGTGGTAGAGTTTGCCAGCCTAATTGGGGTAGGGGGCGCATCTATAGCCGTAGGGAAACCAAATATGTGTAATGGAGCTAATTTGGCCTATGCGCGTGAGGCTTTTCTGGAGGTGCAGGGTTTTACAGGTAACGCGCATTTGGCCTCCGGCGACGATGAGTTTTTAATGCACGAAATAGCGAAGCGTTATGCTGGTAAAGTAAGTTTTTTAAAAGATAAGAGAGCTATTGTTTATACTGCGGCACAAAAATCAGTAACCGCGTTTTTTAACCAACGCATTCGTTGGGCAAGTAAATGGCCTAACTACTCTGAGTGGTCGGTTAAATTTTTGGCTGTATTGGTGTTTGGCGTAAATTTTTTACTTTTTCTGGCTTTTATGGCTTGGCTTGGCGGCGGATTCGGTAATTGGCAAGTGGCGGCATTATTTAGTTGTAAACTAAGTGTAGATGGGATATTCCTTTTGGCGGTGTTGCATTTCCTTAATCGGAAAAGGTATATTATTTACTTGTTACCTCTTCAATTGGTGTACATTCCTTATGTATTGTACACGGCCTTACGCGGGTTACGGGGCACTTACTATTGGAAAGGCCGACAGGTTACAACTTAGGGAGCAGGTAGGTTAAACAAAATCCATCCGCAATAAATGAACGGGTTGATAGTTAAGGAAAAAGCTCTGGTTTACAGCTTTAGAGACACAGTTGAAAAGAGTAATTAGCTATCTTTAAGCTGTTTAAGGTAACACAACAAAATAAGTATATACATAAAACTTGGTAGTAATATGACCGAGATTGAATTTGAAATTATCGATGAACTGTACTTTGTAACATCTTTTCATCAATTAGAGAATGCCTTATTCCTGGCGGATGAGGAATTGTGCCATAGCTTGCAAGACTTGGTTGTGCGGGGGTATGTAAAGTGTTATTACCCCGACCCGGATACAGAAATTGAGTACAATAAAGTTAAATTCAGTAAGGATTATAAACAGTATTATTTTCTGGCAACCAAAGCCGGATTAATGGTGCATAACTCGCGGTAATAAATATGATGGCTGCCTCCCTAGTAGCACACTCACCGGCATATTACATAAAAAAACGCTTGCTGCAGAATACACCGGCAATGGTTGGGTTATTTTTTATTGTAGTAGCACTACTAATTGCTTTGTTAGGTTACGCTATTATGCCTGATGCCAGCCCGAATGCCAATCACTCAATCGTTCAATTGCAGAAAAAAGCACCGGGTTTTTCGGTTTGGATGCTTCGGATAAAAAAACAAACTATCCAACCAGCGCCTACTTTTCTGCACAAATGGTTATTTGGCCAGGAATTACCCTATCAGGAAATCCCGGTTCAAAGTTTCCGGGTAATAGATAAATTTATAAGGGTAAATCCGTACGTAGATAAACGTTCTTTACCAGATGAAATACGGATTTTTCCTTTGAATAAGGTTTTTGGGTTGGAATTAAGTAACTTAGAAACACAACGATCGAGCTCCGCTGTGTTACAAGAAAAGGTAAAAAAAACTTCCTTGTTTCGTAAAACATATCTGCTAGGGACCGATAGGGCAGGTCGGGATGTATTAAGCCGGTTGCTATTGGGCACTCGTATTTCGCTCAGTATTGGTTTAATAGCCGTTTTAATTTCGGTGAGTTTGGGGATTCTGGTAGGCTCCATAGCGGGTTACTTTGGTGGTTGGGTAGATAAGGTTATGCTGTTTCTCATGACAGTGGTGTGGTCTATTCCGGGCATTATGTTGGTTATTGCCATTAGCTTAGCTTTTAATAGCCGGGGAGTTTGGGTGTCGTTTGTGGCCGTAGGATTAACCATGTGGGTAGATGTAGCGAGGTTGGTTCGCGGTCAGTTTTTAAGTATAAAGGAAAAAACATATATTGAAGCCGGAAAAGTTTTAGGTTTACCGCAAAGCCGCCTTATTTTCCGTCATATTTTACCGAACCTGATTGGCCCTTTAATTGTTGTAGGTACAGCTAATTTTGCCGCCGCTATTTTAATGGAAGCCGGATTAAGTTTTTTAGGGTTAGGCGTGCAGCCGCCCACTCCTTCCTGGGGAATGATGGTTAACGAAGGTTTTCAGTTAATAGGTACCAGAGCCGGATTATATTTAGTGTTACTACCAAGTATTTGTATCAGTTCATTAGTTTTATCTTTTAATTTGCTTGGCAACGGGCTACGCGATGCATATGACCCTAAATTACTCCTCAACAATGCCTGAAGTAAACGTAAAGTTTATGAAGAAAGAGCTCGACCTGAAAAAGCTTGAGTTATCGGCGTTGCTGGAAGTTACCCAGGCTATTAACGGTAATTTAACCGATCAGGCGCTTTATAAGATTTACCATTTTACTTTATTGGCCCAATTGCAAATTTCGCGCTTAGGCTTGTTTGTGCTGGAAGATAACTGGGAGTGCAAAGTTAATTTTGGAACCAATCACAATTTTCTGGATACTGCCTCCCTGCCGCCGGCTATTACTTGTTTAACCGAAATAAGCTACATAACCGATTTAAACCTGGATGCGCATTGGGGCGAATTTGAAACGGTTGTGCCTATTTTACAAAATCGTAAAATTCTGGCTTTTGTTTTAATTGGTAATTCGCAGGCGTATTATTCTACTTTAGGGGCTTTGTCGTTTGTGCAAACCTTAAGTAATATTATTCTGGTAGCAATGCAGAACCGCCGTATGGCGCGCCTGCGTTTAGCTGAAGAAGCTATCCGGAATGAGATTAAAATTGCGCGCGAGGTGCAAACCATGCTCTTCCCGAAGTCGTTGCCCAATGACGACGCAGTTGCCATTCATGCCAGTTATTTACCGCACTCTTCCATTGGCGGCGATTACTACGATTACGTTCCCATTGACGAAGACCAGTTTCTTTTTTGTATTGCCGATGTTTCGGGCAAAGGAGTGCCGGCTTCTTTACTCATGTCTAATTTCCAGGCAGGTTTACGCACCATTTTGCGCCAAACGCCTAATTTGCTTACCGTAGTAACCGAGCTTAATCATTTAATTTACTGCAATGCGATTGCGGAGAAATTTGTTACGGCTTTTTTCGGTATTTACAATCGCCGCACCAATGTACTAAGCTACGTGAATGCCGGCCATAACTCCCCGGTGCTGCTGCACGAAAATAGTACCGTTCAACTCCTGACTGAAGGATGCACCATGCTGGGTATTTTTGAATCCTTGCCTTTTATATCCGTAACAGAGGTGCCTATTCCTAATAAATCGTTGATAATGTGTTATACTGATGGGTTAACCGAAGTCTTTAACACCGACGAAGACGAATACGGACTGGACAATACCATCAAGTTCCTGCAAAACTACCGTTACCTGCCACTCCCTAAACTACACGAAGAACTGCTCGAGGAAATTAAAAATCATAATCAAGGCAGCACCAATTTCCACGACGATATTACCTTACTTTCCTGCCGGTTTAAGTAATTTTAACAATTGGTCGATGAACTGTTTAGTTGGTAGCTTCCATTTCGGTTAGAATCTTCTTTATTAAAAAAATTTGCCCCAAATGATAATGGGTGTGCTCTGTAATTCCGTGTAAGTTCCGGTAATAGTTGCCGTATTTAGACTCGGTAAAAACTTCAAATAGTTGTACTTCCTCTAATTTCTCGATTTCCGCAGCCAATAATTCAGCTTCAGCCAAGGTTTTATTTGTAAGATTTTGCCAGTCTTCTTTCGAAGTTATAGGTGAAAGATCAAAGCTAAATTTATCGCTGGCATTTAACGGTTCTCCTTGTAATACTTTTAAAACAACGCTCACATAATAGTTGATGTGAAAGACTAAAGCGGCAATGGTATTTAAGTTATAAACTTTTGTTATCGATTGTTGCCAGCTAATATCTGCTAAGGTGTCTTTAAGATTAACCGAAGTCCAGTTTCCTCCAAAATAAACATCCCGGAGATGTTTGGCTATTTGTTGAGCTAGCATTTTGAACTTCTTTAGGGTGAGATTTAGGGTTGAAAAAAAAGCACCCGGTGTAAACTAGTTAACAACCATTACTCAACCTGAATACTCTCCTTCGTCCAATAATCCAGGCGAATGAGTGCTACCAGGGATAGGTAGAATAATGAGCCGATTTTATCGGTTTCAAGCAGTTCGTTTAAGAAAAGATGAACGGCAATAATAAACAGGCACAAGCCAATAGCCAGAACCGTTTTTCTGTGTTCCGGTTGAGTAGTTCGATGATAAATTTTTTCGGGTAGCAGTAAAGCATAACCCATAAAAATTAAAAATAAAATTCCGCCTAAATAACCTTGTTCAGCAAATTGCAGCAAAAAATAATTATGAACCGTAGATTGCTCCAGATTATCGCTTACGTAGGTAGTAAACCGGCTGACAGTATATTTTAAATATTCCGGGTAAAAAGTATTGGGTCCGCTACCGGTAAACGGCCGGTCGGCAATCATGCGGGTGGCGGCAATCCAACGGTAAACGCGCTCCATTCCTGATACATCGCGCAAAGTATACGTAGCCTGTAAGTGTTTCCGGATATCGTCTTTGTTGAAAATAGTTTTCTCGTAATCCGGGGCATATTGCATGTACCGGTAATTCGAGCTCAGGTAAATAACCGCCGCTACACTGGTAAGTAAAATAAAAGCCAGCAAATAACGCGTAAGCCGAAACCGAATTACAAAACCATACAATACCGTCAAAGGTAAACTTAACCAGGAAGCCCGGGTATACGAAGCCAGTACTCCAGCCAATAATAAAAAACTAATCAGGCCTAATAAAATTCTCCCACGACTTGTTTTTTGATGCAGCGTCAGGTACACCGCATAGGGTAGGGCTGCGGCCGATAATACCCCGTACATGACGTGGTTCCGGAGAAAAGGAGCTACTATTTTATTGGCAGCAGCAAACGTAAAACCAACAGCCGCGTGCCGGATTAAAGTAACAGTAACTACAATACCCAGAGCGCTGATAAAAAAGTAAAGAAACCGCCGCCAGATTGTCGGGTTCTGGATAAGATCGCCGGCCAGAAAAACAAAAACCAGTAAATACCAGGTTTTGGCGACCAGGTACTTCCCCGAGCGTAAATAATCGGCTGAAAGCAAAGTGGTAACTATTGACCAGGCAAAAAATAAGAGTAATATCTTTATTAAAGGATGCTGGATTAAACGCCTATCCGGACTTTTGCCGAGTAGCCACGAACCCAGGTAACAAGCGGCCAGCAAAATAATGAGCGGTTCCGAAAATAAATCTGTTCCAAAGCCGCCAGGCAAATCCACTTCCATAGAAAAAGGAATAGCCAACAGTAACACATAATAAAGCACCGCATAATTAGTAAGTACAATGCCCAAAACTACCAGCCCTAGTACTGGAACCAGAAATAGAATATTTTGCTTGTAAATAGATAAGGAAAGCGTTGCCAATAAAACGGCACTAAAAGCCAGATAAATTTTTAGCTGCTGATTAACGGTAACTGGCCAGGAGAAAATCATGCGTAGAAACGGGCGTGGCGAACTGAACGCCGACGCTCTAAAATACTAACTACTACCACCGACAGTAAAAAAGTTAAAAACGTAGCTCCCATCACAATTAACCAACGGATAGGTTTTACTTTTTTAATAGCCGGAGTAGCGGGCTGTACCACGTACAAAGAACTGGTCTGGTTTTGTAAAGCCAGCTTGGCGTCTTCGTAAATTTGCCGGGCTTTTACGTATTCTTCGCGGCGGCTGTCAAAAATGGCTTCGAGGCGGGTAACTTCGTCGGTACCGGCTACATACGATTCCAGGTTAATGCTATTACCCGATGTCGCACTTTTTAAGGCATTTAGAGCGGCCTCTAAACCTTTTATATCCGCCTTTAAAGTAATGATTTTATCATGAGAACCGGAAAGCTGCGCCTGATAACTTTTTAAGGTAGCACGGGCTTGCTGCAAATCGGTTTCGGTTTGTACCAAACGTTCGGCCAAATAGCGGCTTTCGGGGCGACTTTCGTGCTCGGCAGTTGTGGTGCCGAAAATACCGTATTGTCGCCGGGCAGCTACTAATGAATCCTGCGTTTTAAGTAATTCTTTTTGTAAAAATTGCTGCCGCTGGGCGTAAGAATTTACCATTTTTTGCTGATTGGTGAGCGTTAACTGTTGGTTAATCACATCAATCTGCTGCGTAATGGTGTTAGCTACCTGGGCCGCAAAATACTTATCTGCATCGTCGAAAGATACTTCTACTGCCGAGCGGTTATTCTGGGCAATAGAGTAGTTGTACAAAAATTCTTCCAGTACTTTTTGCCGGACTTTATCAGAGGTATCGTTAGCGGGATAACGGTAGTGCTGCGCAAAGTTAAATTTTTGAATGATATGCCGCAGCAAAGGTTCGGATTGACCAATGCTAATGAGCCGGTCCGCATCGTCGGAACTCATGCTTAGCGTTAATTTCTCGCCATTTAAAATAAACTCCGGATTTAAGGTTGTTTCCAGGTCGGGTAAGTTGGTAGGATAAAAAATAGCCGTTGACCGGTAAATATTGGGGAGCAACAAAGCGGTAATGGCGCTTATAATACAGGCGGCTAAGGTTACTCCCAAAATTGGCCAGCGCCATTTTTGCATCAGTGGCAAATAACCTGCTAAATTATGTTCGGTGGCGGCCATTTAAAATTTAAAACTTACTTCTAAAAATCAAATCTATTTAAAATTTACTAAATTATTTTGGCTCTGCTACCCACAAAAGCATTTTTAGCTTTACTTAATTTTCTGAAACTCCATTTTAGTAACTTCTCTTTGCTGAATCCAGAATTTATCAATAATCTGAGTGATGGGTAAAGTTATATTTTCTAAAAATAGCGAGAGCTTAGTTAAGGGTTCGCCTTCGATCCGGTTTTTGGGATTAAATACTTTGCGAATAGCACCACAAACGTAATAACTAGCGTGAATAGGCAAGTATTGCGTAGCTATTAATTTAAAACCTTTATTTTGAAGAATATTGGCGTAAGTGCTCACCGGTCGACCCATGTTTAACTCATCGCCTTTTTCGATAGATTCGGTCCTTTCAAACAATATAACTTTATCGCGCGATACTCTACCCATTTCTTCCAGGTAAAGTTTAAACATTTCGTAGTTGGTGTTGTGCTGCAAAACTGTAACCGAATAAACGATATCAATAGAGTTGTCGGGGAGTGGAATGCCGGTACCATCGGTTTTAATTAACTCTACCGGATAATTTTTTAAATTTTCGGCGGCTAATTGCAGCATGTTCTCAGAAATATCTATCCCTACTAAGCGGGCAGGTTGGTGCTGGGCCACTATTTTTAAATTACCACCGGGACCACTGCCCAACTCCAACACCGACTTTCCTTTAAAATCTATTTTATCAAAAATCTTTAGAAATTGCTGGCGTTTGTAGACGTAGTAAGGCTCGTCATCGCCGGCAATTACATTTCCCTTATTTCGTTTGGTAATTTCCTGGGCTACTTTCGACCAATACTTTTCGGGTTGATAGTTCATCTTGAAAATTGTTCTCGAAAAATTATTAAATAGATGAAGAGGCTTTTGCAAAAATATTAGAAAAATTACCTTTTACTTAACCAGTATTATTCGCACAACTTATAAAATCCTTAGTTAGAGGTATATTTCAAAAAGAGCTAGCTTCCGTAATTGAGCTAATTCGTTTGTGTTTATTAAGGTAGAAAATGTTAGTTTATTAGTATTTCAAATAGGTAAGTTTTGCTTTAGCAATCCGCTTTAAATTCGAAAGGCCATCATGTCCTATTTCATTCCTTGAAAATGACCAAGTTGAATTAACTTGTTCCAATAATAGATAAATAGTGTCCGCTTCTTCTAAATAAGCCCTGAAATATTCCCATTTAATTTCTGACTTTGTTTTAGGAGTAGTATATTTTACCCATTCGTTATTGAATTCTAAAAAAATCTCGTCATTTAAGTTGAATTTTTCCGCACATTTTTGTTTCAATTGCTGCTGCTTTAAGTTAAACGCCCTAGCCTTAATAAAATATCTAACCAGAAAAAGCGTCCACGTTCCTGTTATCACAATGTAAAAACCAATTAGGAAATCTAAATCTGTGAAAAAAGAAAATGCTGTTAGAATGGCGCTAAGTACAAGAAGGGTTATAAAATTCTTTTTTATACCTTTTAACTCGAAGCTTCTAAGTAATTTATGTATAAATAGATTTTGTCGTATTTCTTCTTCTAAAATCCTGTTTATTCTTATTTGGTCCCCATTCAGATGCATAATCCATAATTAATACTATCTAACTTTCCGATGATTAAAATTAATCCTTGTTAACCAATTAAGGAGCTTTAACTTTGCTATTGAAATAAAAAAAATTTAGAGTATAATCTGGCCGAACTAAGCGAACCTGTTTAATCCTGCATTAAAAACAAGTAAAACGTAAACCTGCCTTCTAATTTATTAAAAAGCTACTCGGAAATATCAGTTTTGTGGTACTGCTAAATTTGCTTGTAAAGCCTATTTGGTTGGTTTTAGAAAACAACGTGCAAAACCAAATGGGCCACGCGGCCTTTGGTACGTTTGCGGCGCTTTTTTCTTTTACTTTTATTTTTACCTCATTCACCGATCTGGGTATTTACCATTATTTTACGAAGCAAATGGCAGCAGTACCTACTTTTATGGCGACACACTTGCCGGTAGTTTTGCCATTTAAAACGCTCATTTCCTTAATATTTCCTTTTATAATGCTGCTGGCCGGCTGGGCCATTGGGTACCAAAAAGAGGAGTTATATTATCTTACTTTAGTCGGTTTTATTTTTACGTTTACCCAGTTTACCCAATTTTTACGCGGAGCCCTACAAGCCTACCAGTTCTTTAACCTCGATTCAGTAATGTCGGTGCTGGAACGGTTTTTCCTGATTTTTATAATTGTGGTGCTGCTTTACCTGGGAATTACGCTGGAAAGTTACGTGTATGCCCGGTTGGCTTCGGTACTATTGGCTTTCGGAATTCTTTGTCTGTTGTTCCGTAAAAAATTCGGCTCTTTTCCGGCTAAGTGGAGCTGGCAGCAATTAATTTTCCTGTTAAAAGCCAGTTTTCCGTTTGCCATTATTAACCTGGTAAACGGCATTAACGAAAAAATTGACATGGTGATGCTGGAGCGGTTAGCTTCGAGTCGGGAAGCAGGCATTTACGCGGGCGCTTACCGTTGGGTAGATGCCGTTATGATGTATTTATGGACGGTACTGCCTATTTTCTTCGCTAAATTTGCGGCTCACCAGCACCAACCTCTCGAACAACAAAAGCTGCTGCGTTTCGGGCAAATGGTGGTAAGCATACCCATTATTTTCGTGTGCGTTTTCGTTTTTTTTTACGGCGAAAAACTGTTCTGGCAATTTAGTAATTCTTCGGCTACCGAGTTAAGCTTAATGCACCTGAATTTACAGATTTTATTTGCCAACGTGTGCGTACACGGCTTCTTTGCCATTTATGCCAACATACTCACTGCCAGTAACTGGGAGTTAGCAGTAAGCAAACTGGTAGCCCTTAGTATTGTGGTAAATGTTACCCTTAATTTTATTTTTATTCCGGTTTATGGTTCTTTGGCAGCGGCCGTAGATACCCTTATAAGTGCGGTGCTGGTTTCCGGTGGTTATTTGCTTTACCTACGGCCAAAATTAAACATTCCGGTTCCCGGAGATCTTATTTTTAAATTATTAGTAAGTGGCTTGGCGTTAGGTGGTATATTTTACGGATTATCGTTTATTTTTACCATCTGGTGGGTAAATACTATTCTGGCAGGCATTGCGTTTTTAGGCGTATTGTTTTTAACCCGGGTTATTCGTATCGTTGATCTAAAGGCCAATCTGTTTCCAAAAAAATAAATATTATTGTAAACGGTTAGCCGTAAGTTGTTGCATGAGAATAGCCGTAAATACCCGTATTTTGTTAGCTGGTAAATTGGAGGGAGTGGGTAAGTTTACGCACGAGGTGTTACAACGTCTGGTAGTACAGCATCCCGAACACGAATTTTACTTTTTTTTCGACCGACCTTACGATAAGCAGTTTATTTACGCTCCTAACGTAAAGCCTGTCGTGATTTACCCTCCAGCGCGGCATCCGTTTCTGTTTTACCTTTGGTTCGAGATAATGCTGCCACGGATATTGCGCCAATTAAAACCCGATGTATTTTTTTCGCCGGATAACTTTACCACGTTGCGCACTACTGTGCCGCGGGTAACGGTCATTCATGATCTGGCATACCAACATTTTCCGGAAGAAAAAAGATACTTCGACCGGCGATACTACCAAAAATTTATTCCGCGTTTTGCAGCAGCTTCCCGGCTTATTTTAACGGTTTCGGAGTTCTCCAGAAAAGACATACTTAAAAGTTTTAATCTGCCCCCAGATAAGGTAAAGGTAGCACCCTGTGGCGTATCTGATTTTTTTAAACCTACGCCTTTTGCGCAGCAAATAGATATCCGGCAAAAGTACTGCGCCGGCGAAATGTATTTTGTGTTTGTAGGAGCCTTGCAGCCCCGTAAAAACCTGGTTAATCTTTTTAAGGCTTTCGATGCTTTTAAAAACTTAACGCGCAGCGAGGTGAACTTAGTAATTGTAGGTCGCAAAGCCTGGAAAGCCGGTTCTATTGTAAAAGCTTACCAGGCCATGACGCATAAGACCGAAGTAGTGTTTACCGGTAGGGTTTCGGATGCCGAAGTGCGGCAATTATACGGCGGAGCCTTGGCACTGGTGTTTGCTTCTGTGTTCGAAGGTTTTGGCTTACCCATTATTGAAGCTCAGAAATGTGATTGCCCGGTTATTACAAGTAATACCAGTTCTATGCCCGAAGTAGCCGCCGACAGTGCGTTGCTGGTAGACCCTCACTCGCCGGATGCTATTTGCCAGGCGTTGGTGCAATTATACCATTATCCGGAGCGCCGCGACTACTACATTCGCCGGGGGCGCGAAAACTGCCGCCGTTATACCTGGCAGCAAACCACCAATCTCGTTTATCAGGGGCTACAAGAAGCCGGAGTAAAATCAAAAAAATCTTTTGATTAGGTAAGAAATGCGAATTTTTAAAACCCCGGCTTTGTTGCGGTATTTATTTCCGGAGTATGTCTGGCGAAAAACAAGTAAAGAGAAGTGCATTTATCTAACCTTCGATGATGGGCCAGTGCCGGAAGTAACAGAATTTGTCTTACAACAATTGGCAATTTACCAGGCAAAAGCTACTTTTTTCTGCGTCGGCGAAAACATCAGCCGGTATCCGGATATTACCCGGAGCATAGTAGAACAAGGGCATTTTTTAGGAAATCATACTTATAATCACCTGCGGGGCTGGGCCACCGAAACCGATACCTACGTGCAAAACATTGCTTTATGTCAGCAGCAAATTGAAAAATATCAGCCTAAACAAGCAACAAACTTGTTCCGGCCGCCTTATGGTCGCATCGGGCGCAAACAATTTAGAGAAATTAAATCGGCTTACCGCGTTATCATGTGGGAAATACTTACGTATGATTTCGATAATACTCTTCCGGCCGAAGTGGGTTTACAACGCATACTGAAACAAACTACTGCTGGTTCAGTGGTAGTATTTCACGATTCTGTAAAGGCGTTCCCTAACCTGCAGTATTTGTTGCCGCGGTTTCTGCGTTATTTTGCTGGTATTGGTTACAGCTTTAATACTTTATGATGTTCAAAGTAATATACTTTGCGGTTTTATTCAGTGTATCCTTGGTTATTTTGGGCCTATGGCTTTTAAACCGTCGCCGTTACCGGACCCAGTTACTGGTGTTTCCGAAGGTGAGCATTTTAATTGCCGCCCGCAACGAAGAACATACTATTTTAAGGTGCCTGCAAGCTATTGAAAATTTAGATTATCCGCGCGATAAACTGGAAATACTCATCGGCGACGATGCTTCTACGGATAACACCTACCGGGTAGTCCGGCAATTTATTCAGGATAAGCCCCATTACAAGTGTATTACAGTTACTCAAAATCTAGGATTAGCCCGGGGAAAAGGTAATGTTTTAGCTCATTTAGCGCACCTGGCTACGAGTAATTACTTTTTTATTACCGATGCTGATATTCAGGTGCCACCTGCCTGGATTCAGTTGATGCTGGCGCAGGTAAGGCCTTATATTGGTATTGTTACGGGTATTACCACCGTTACCGGCCCGCGGCTTTTCGATAAATTGCAATCCATCGATTGGGTATATGCCTTGGGATTATTTCAGGTAGTAACCGACCTGGATTTGCCGGTATTTACTATGGGCAATAATATGCTTATAACCCGCGAGGCTTACGAAGCTACCGGCGGATACGAGAACATTCCGTTTTCCATTACCGAAGATGCCAAGCTTTACCAGGAAGTAGTAAAAAGACATTTTCATACGGTTAATATTTTTGATCGATCGGTATTAGCTTTTTCTACTCCTGCCCAGGATATGCGGCAATTATTGTGGCAGCGGCGGCGTTGGATGGAAGGGATTAGTCATATCCCGTTTTATATGGCGGCGGTATTTATTTTATATTCTTGCTTTTATCCCATCTGGATTCCTTTTTTTCAGGAAGTATCGCCGTTGTTTTACTGGGGAATACTGGTGGCTAAGATAGCGTGGCAATCAGCTTTTATTAAATTGTGCGCCCAACGCGTGAACTTAAAATTTACTATTTGGCAACTCGTTGTTTACGAATTTTTTATGATGTTCCTGGGCATTGCCTCTATAATCTATTATATCTTACCCGTTAAAATTACCTGGAAGCAACGGAAATATGCCTGAACCTTGGTAAATTTGCCGGGTTAGTTAGGTTGTGGAATTTAGGTTGTTAGTCTTGCGTTTTAAGCTTGGCAGCATACAAGTTAAGTAGTTCCAAGGCTTTTATTTACTTTTTTTTAAGCTACGTGCTTAAGGTTACCGGCTAAACTAGTCGCAACTTACTTAAGCAAATGGACGGACGAATAACCTAAACTGTACGACGCACCGCCTACAATTTACTATGGAGCTAATAGATTCGCACGCACATATTTACGCCACGGAGTTTAAACCAGATAGGGACGACGTTATCCGGAAAGCGCAGGAAGCTGGCTTAATTCAGATATTAATGCCAAATGTGGATCATACATCGGTTGATAGTCTATTACAAACTGAAACGGATTATCCGGGTTTTTGTCTGCCCATGATGGGAGTACATCCTTGCTCAGTTAAAAAAGATTTTCAAAAAGAGTTATATCAAGTAGAAGATTGGTTAAATAAACGTTCTTTTACGGCCATCGGCGAAACCGGTATTGATTTATACTGGGACAAAACTTTTCTGGGGCAGCAAAAAGAAGCGCTTTTAGTGCAGTTGGAATGGGCTAAAAAGTACAAGCTACCTATTGTTTTGCATACCCGCGACTCTTTTGAAGAAACTTACGAGTTAGTGGCCGCTGCTCAGGATGGTAATTTAACCGGAGTATTTCATTGTTTTTCCGGTACGCCGGAGCAAGCGCAACGGGTAATCGATTTAAAATTTTACATGGGTATTGGGGGAGTAAGCACTTTTAAAAATGGCGGCCTGGATATGTTATTGCCTCAAATTCCGCTGGAACATATATTGCTTGAGACGGATTGCCCGTATCTGGCACCTGTTCCTTACCGGGGCAAACGAAACGAACCTGCTTACTTACCACTTATTGCCCAGCGGGTAGCGGATATAAAGCAAGTAACCGTTGAAGAAGTGGCTACCGTTACTACCCGGAATACCCGTAATTTATTTAACTTATAACATGAAATTGCGAAAAGTTCACCTGAACACCGCTGCTACCCTCGAACCGGTTGGATCCGTATTGGTGATTTATACCGGCGGTACCATCGGGATGGTGTTTGATAAAACCGGCCGGCACCTGGTTCCTTTCAAGTTCGAGGAAATTATGGATAAAATGCCGGAATTACGGCAACTGAATATCGACTTATCCTTGATTAGCTTTGCCCGACCCATCGACTCGTCGGATGTAACCGATGCCGACTGGATTGTGCTTTCTTATATTATTCAACAACACTACGACGATTTTGATGGTTTTGTGATTTTGCACGGCACAGATACCATGGCCTATACAGCCTCGGCTTTGTCGTTCCTGCTCGAAAATCTGCAAAAACCTGTAATATTTACCGGGGCGCAGGTACCAATTGGTAAAATGCGGACTGATGCCCGTGAAAACCTGATTACCGCTCTGGAAATTGCTACTTCTACCAGCCGGGGCATTTGCATTGTGCCCGAAGTGTGCATTTATTTCGGCGATTTGCTGCTACGGGGTAACCGGTCCAAGAAAGTAGAAAGTAGTCATTTTAATGCTTTTAAGTCTACTAATTATCCTTTATTGGCGCAGGCCGGAGTAGAGATTGAATACCACGCTAAAAATATTTTGCCTTTGCCCACTGGTCGGTTTAAAGCGCACCAGGTGCTGGATAACCGCGTGGTGCGGCTCCGGTTATTTCCGGGCCTTTCGGAACACGTTATCCGAAATTTAGTACTTACCGAAAATCTGCAAGGCGTAGTATTGGAAAGCTATGGGTCCGGAAATGCTCCTACGGCCCGCTGGTTTTTAGATGCCATGCAAACCGCCATTGACCGGGGTACTTTTATTTTAAACGTTTCGCAATGCGATGGTGGGCGGGTTGACCAGGGAAAATACCAAAACAGCAAATACCTCCACGATATGGGTATTATTGGGGCCAACGATATTACCAGTGAGGCCGCAGTTACTAAATTAATGTTTGTTCTGGGCCAGAACTTACCCTACGAAGAAACCCGCCAATTACTGCAAACGGATCTTCGCGGCGAAATGACAGTTGAATAGGTAAGAAATCTGAAATCCTGCTTTAGAACTAGATAATAACACAAAAAGAAACCTCGATAGCGGGCTGTACGCCACTTACCGAGGTTTCTTTTTATGCAGCTTATCCAAAATTTACTTTTTCCCTTTTAAGTAATACCAAATAGTATAAACCATAGGCCATAAAAGTTGGAAAGCTTTTCCTTGAAGACTGTTCCAGTCTCCATGCTCCGGTTCTATCGTGTTGGCACGGCCTAAGTTTGCCTCATGGCCGGCGGGCCTCATTTGGCTCTCTCGCACTCGCTAGCCTTCCTTTCCTCGGCTCCGTCTGCGGAATGCTAACGCACCGGAATCCTAGCAGGTGCTCCATAGCCAAACAGGTGTCATTACCTAGTAGCCAAAGCTTTTCTTGTTTTTACTGACTTTTCTATTTACACTGTAGTTATTACTAATTTTCTAAAGCTGATGACTCTAATTATTTTATTAAATACTGCCCCTGCCCCTCCTAAAATAGGAGGGGCAGGGGCAGTATTTAATAAAATAATTAGAGGAGTTAATAAGTAGAAATATCCGGAGCTACTAGCAACTGATACCAGTTTGGCTATTGAGGGCCTTTTAGCGTTCCGGTGCCGACGCAGGAGGCATGGCGCAGTGCAACGAGCCAAGGTTCGCTAAACCGCCCGAAAGAGCCAAACGAGGCCCGCCGGCCACGAGGCAAACTGGGTACGATTCAAACAAGTTAGTACATCAACCTGGAGACTTGAAAAGGCTCCATGGAAAAAGGCAAACGCCGCTAGGAATTTTAAAGAATTTAAGCCCATGCTTTACTTAACACTCTATGGAATGATGTTTTTACGATTAAGTATAACATCTCAAAATTAATTTTAATACTTGCTATCGAGATCGTAATAAAAAGACATTATTTTTCATTACTTATACACACAAGAGTCTAACATCTAATAGTTTGCTACTTATATCTCTTTACTTATCTCTTAATAAACTTAAGAACTTGCCTTTTCTGGTCTAGTTGCAGATGAAATAGATACATACCAGCTTTTAGTTGCCCCACGTTTACCTGAATTTGATCTGGGCTAGTTTGTTGGTGTCCGTTAAGCATTACTTCGGCTCCGGCGGTATTTACAATAGAAGTGGAAATTTGAGTGACAGGTTCGGGTAAGTTTACGGTAAATCGATCGGTTACCGGATTAGGGTAGAGTCTGATTAATTTAGTAATTTCTGAATTACTGGTAGTAGGTACGGAACGATTGAACTGAACTATACCCGCCGAAACCGTTACGGTAATAACTTCTTCGTCGAAGAGTGGGGGAGTACCATTATCGGCAACTCTTACTTTAAACAGATAACTACCATCGGTAGCGGGTGTCCAGGCGAAGGCTCCAGAATTCGCATTAATAGTGGCTCCGGCTGGTGCCCCAATTAAAGAAAAAATTTTGCTTTGGCCCGCATCCGGGTCGGTGGCAGTCGCGGTAAATTTAAGCGGGGAGCCAGTGGTCGCATTTTTATCGCCAATGGTAGCTAGTACCGGCGCATCGTTTACGTTGGTAACCGTGATAGAAACTGTTTTAACCACAGATTCTTGGCAGCCCCAAACAACTTTAAATTTAAAAGAATCTTTTCCGGAAAAATTTGCCTTAGGCTTGTAGGTGCGGGTAGCTCCGGAGCCCGATAACGTACCATTAGCAGGTGGAGTAACAATGGTATAAACAAGAGAAGTGCCACTCGCAGAGCCAGTGAGCGTGATGGCTTTACCTGTTTCTTCGGTGGTAGTAATACTTTGGGCATTGGCTACCGGGTTTGCTTTGCGTATTACTAATTCCCCCATGGGCTTACTTCCATCCGTTACCGGATCTAATTGTCGTAATACCGAAAAAGTGCCGCTCGCAGTAATCTTAAAAATAGTGCCGCCGCTGAAAAAGCCGCCTTCCGGAGTTACCCCGTAGAAACTATTATCGCTACCCTGTACTAAACTGCCTTGCGGCCGACCACCATCATTGTAGTAATCCAGGTGGTGCAACACCGAAAAAGTGCCGCCAATACTAATTTTAAAAATAGTACCCTCTCCAAATAAACCTCCACGGTTGGTCAAGCCATACAAATTACCATTACTACCTTGTATTAAATTGCCGTACGGGTACCTGCCATCGTTGGAGCTATCCAGGTGGCGCAAAACGGTAAAAGTACCGCTGGGGGTCATTTTAAAAATAGTACCGTAACTATTAGCGCCCCCTTCCGACATGGTACCGTAAAAGTTACCATCGGTTCCTTTTACTAAACTGCCCGATGGGTTTCGTCCGGTAGTAGCACTTTCTAAATGTTTCAGAACGGTGAAGGTACCCGAAGGACTAATGCGGAAAATAGTGCCGTAACTATTAGTGCCGCCCCGGTACGTCATGCCGTAAAAGTTTCCCCCACTTTGAATTAAATCCCCGGTCGGGTTACCACCGTCGGTGGCATAAGCTAAACTGCGTAAAACGGTAAGAGTACCACTTGCGGTAATTTTAAAAATAGTGCCATAACCACTTGTGCCTCCATTTTGGGTGAGGCCGTAAAAGTTGTTATCGGCACCTTGCACCAGACTACCCTGCGGATTGCTGCCGCTCGTACTCGAGTTAAAAGAATGTAAAGTAGAAGAAGCACCATCGCAAAATCTAAAAACAGTACCGTAGCCGTACGTACCACCCACCGAAGTAATGCCGTAAAAGTTGCCATTACGCGCCTGAATCAAGCTTCCTAAAGGTGTATGGCCATTATCCGATTCGGGAAAATGGACGAGTACAGAAAAAACACCGGCTGCCGTAGTTCTAAAAATAGTACCGTAACCACCCGGGCCGCCGCTAGAAGTCATACCATAAAAAATACCACTGCTGCCTTGTACCAGACTACCCAACGGATTGCGGCCATCGTTAATATTATCCAGGTTGTGGAGTACGGTATACAATCCTGCGGGGGTTATTTTGAAAACGGTACCAGAACTGTTGGTACCACCTACCGAAGTTAACCCGTAGAAATTGCCATCGCTACCTTGCGTAAGACTACCCTGGGCATTACCGCCATCGCTGGAATAAGCAAGATGACGCAGCACAGTAAACGTACCGCTTAAAGTCATTCTGAAAATAGTGCCGTAGTTGTTGGCACCTCCGGTATAAGTCATCCCGTATAGAACTCCGTTGGTACCTTGTATTAAACTGCCGCGCGGATTAGCTCCGGAAAGGCTATAATCTAAATGGCGCCGCACGGTAAAAATCCCACTGGGAGTTATCCGGAAAATAGTGCCGTAATTATTCTCGCCGCCCTGGTAAGTCATGCCATAGAAATTACCGTCCGTTGCTCTGATTAAGCTGCCTTGCGGATATCTTCCGGTGGTAGTATTATCTAACTGTTTGAGAACGGTAAAGGTACCCGAAGGAGTAATTTTAAAAATAGTGCCATAGTTGTTAGTGCCACCTTGATAAGTCAGGCCGTAAAAACCGCCATCGCTGCCCTGCACCAAATTACCTTGCGGGTATCTGCCATCGATAGCATTATTTAAATTGCGTAATAGTGTGAAATTACCAGTAGGTGTTATTTTAAAAATAGTACCATACCCAGTTCCTCCTCCATAAGTAGCCATTCCGTAAAAATTACCATCGCTGCCTAATGTTAAGCTGCCCTGCGGATTACTACCCGTAACTGAAGAAATAAAATTAATAATAGTGGTAATGGTGCCGCTTGGAGCAATTTTAAATATGGTGCCTTGGTTATTGGCACCTCCCTGATAAGTCATGCCATAAAAGTTGCCATCTGGCCCTTTTATTAAACTGCCATAAGGCGAATAACCCGATTTGGCAAAATTTTTCTGAACTTTGAAATTAGTGCCATTGCTGCGGATACTAAAAGCGGTACCGGCTCCTTCCTGACCACCACTGGAGGTAAGCCCTACTAACTCATCTTGCGCAAACAGTAGAGTAGTTGATAATAAAAAAAAGGTAAATACTAAACAAATAAAGAAATAAGCCAGATTACTATTTTGGCTAAGCGTGGAACTTACTTTCAGGTGAGAATTAACTTTTTGAGAGTGGGTAATTTTGGCAGCGGGGAAAATTAGTAAAACTGGTTTCATATCTTAACGGGTTTAGAAGATAAGTGCTTGATTTTTATTGTTATAAATCATAATGAAAAAGATCGGAGTTTTGCGAACCGGTAACAAGAATTCCCTAGATAACACGCGAACAGAGAAATAAAAAAAGGGAAAGAAAGCAGCTCATATCCAACGTAATGAGAAAAGCGCTTTCATCCATAATTAGCTACGGACAGTTTGGGTGGTAACAAGCTTTCAGGAAGCGGGGAGCCGACGTTAAGTTTTGCTGCTGAGCAAAGACGAGAAAACTCAGCCACCGAAGAGTAAAAAAGAACAACCAATAAAAAATGCTCTTTTATGCAAGAGCTAACGGAATGTGAATTAACAAAGACTGATAAAAGATGGTAACCAGCAGGTGTTTATATTGTTTACAGGTAAGTGGTTTGTTTTTAATATATTACTGCTGGAAAGGTATAAAGAAAGCACCCGAATAAAAATACTGATTTTTCAGTATTTTTATTCGGGTGCTTTGATAAATAATTATTGAGGAGAGATAGCGTTTTTTCCGGAACATTTAATTGTAGTTAGATAGGAGCTGTTCTTGCAGCTAATTGTTTATAATAAAGCTGCGTTTAACCCGATGCAATCTGGAAATTAGGTAGAAAGTGTAACCTAAATTTGCTTGGGTTAAATTTTATCTGTTTTTTTGCAATCCGTTAAACAGAGAGGTGTCCGAGTGGTTGAAGGAGCACGCCTGGAAAGTGTGTATACCTCAAAAGGGTATCGAGGGTTCGAATCCCTTCCTCTCTGCACAAAAGCTCTAAATCAAGTTGATTTGGGGCTTTTTTTATTTTTGGGGTAACAATAGGGGTAATATTCTTTAATTTACTTAACTGGTTTTCGGTTGAGGAGACCAACCTACTTACAAGCAAGAGACACTGGTTCAAATCCAGTATACCCTATATTGATTATCAAGAGGTTATAGACAAAATCAATAACCTCTTTTTTGGTTTAAACAAGTGGAAAATTATATCTTTATTCTACTACTTTCGATTTAACTTCCGCATACCATTTAGGAAACTTTTGCAAGAGTCTATTTTTAAGATCATCATTTGAAAGCTGTTGGACATCATTTAACTGAAAAAAGCTTACATTGCTAGAAACAGCTTCTAATTTTTCCAAAAAGGTGAACTGGGCTCCTAGACCAACAAATTGCCAAAAAATCGAAGTATCTCCATTTTCCTGGAAATACTTCAGCATTTGTTCATTTGAAGCTGTACTATTATTCTCTCCATCTGTAATTAGAATTACAAACACTATTTTATTTATTTTCGCATCAATATAGTTTTTATGAATATCCGCAATAGGTGCATAAATATCAGTTCCATTCATCTCATACTTATTTAATATTTCTTTTTCTATAAAATTTTGGTAATTATGTTTAGTAACCTTTATTGGCAATCTAACGGACTTTTTCTCGAATAAAAATAAATCAATGTTTTGCTCTGATGTTAAGCCTTTGCTTATTGCAAAAATCATGTTTATGACTTTTTGGATTTTTCCTGAAGAATAAAGTTTATAGCCTTCGTTCTTACCATAGTTCTCCATTGAATTTGAATAATCTAAAGCAAAAACCAGTTGAAGGTTCTCAAACATATATCCTTGTGCTGCGGAACTTGGAATCGCAAAGGAAGTAATAGGACTTAATGTTTTAGGGAGCTCAATCCTGGCAGAATTATGTTGAGTAAAATTTGGAGGTACCCCAACAACATTAGTCGGCTTATTATTAGAAATTATAATGGGTGATGCATGGGTTTTTTTAGAAGTCTCATTAACAGTAAGTAAGGGGCTAGAAACTTTCGATTCAGAAATATTTTTCTCAGATATTAAAGATGATTTATTACTCTGGAGATTTGCTTCTGAATCGTTAATGGATGCTACTTTCTCAACTGGAACTTCTTCAGAAATATTTTTAATTATTTCACTTTTATTATTAGTATCTTGCTCTTTAATTTCTTTACTTATTATTTCGGTTGTTTCCGTAATTAGGTTCTCAGCTACAATTTTTTGTACTTCAATAATGGAGTGGTCTAAAGCTACTTCTGGAGCAATCTGCAATTTATAGTTCTCTGCACCTGTATTTTCTGGATATAATTTTAATGCCTGAGAAATTAATTCATCTGAATAAATTACATTAGAATTCTTAACCTCTCTTGCTTTAAATTCTACATCTTTAGAAAGATAATTTCTATATGCCATTCTTTCGAATCGATGAATTTGGGATGCATCAAATGGTACTATAGGTATTTGCACCTCCCCTAACTTGCTTTTCAATTTGTCAAACTCACCTAAAAATGCTTTGACAAGATGATGTTTGCCCTTTAAAAGCATTATATTTTCATTATTGATACTGTCAGCATAGTATGTCCAGTTATATGAACCATTAAAGATTACATCTTCATCAATAATGCAAAATTTATGATGCATCAATGCTGGATAATCACTGAAATATAATTTTCCATTCAAACTAACGAACTTCTCGAACGGCAAGCCATACTCCCAATTATTTATATAATCGTTTATTATTATTAATTCAACCTTAACACCTTCTTCTAACTTGTTACAAAGCATATCAAACAATTCAGCATTTGTAAACCAGGCTACAGCTATCTGGATAGATTTTTTTGCCTTCCCAAGCTCTTGTAAGATTAATCTTTTAATACCTGAAAAGTATACTTCTTCTATCTCTGTTGTCTTTTTAACTTGGTTGTCTAAAACCAAATAGCCGTTTTCACTTCCTTTGCACCTCTGTAAAATGTTATGTTTTACTGCATCATCTCCAGTTTCAAATTTATCTTTAAGAATATCAGTATCACAATAATCTGTTATACCATCAAACCAAAGCTTAAACTTATAATCGTTGGTAGATTTTTGGTAAAAACTAGCAGTAAGGTCTTCATAGCCTACTACAGATTCTTTCTTATTATATTCTAATAGAAATTTAGCTTGATCATAAACTTCTGCATTTTCAATTGTTTTAATGCCTTCAACTAAAATTCTAAATAAATTTACATTGTATTCAGGTGTGTTAGCATGAAAAATAGTTTGCAAAAAGGAGAAAGTTGTGCTATTAGGTTCTAATGGTATTGAAGGAACCAAAACATCATTTTCTATTACTTTAGCGTTATTGCATTCTTTAGGAAGCCTACTTTTGATGTTAGCTATTTTGATTTTTATCTCGTCTTCGAGTGTTCTATTTTCTATATTTCGGATTCTTCGAGAAATTTTTTGAATTAAGCTTGGTTTTGCATACCTAAAAATTAATTCTAAAACAGGTGTATCATAATTCAACAATTCTTTAATTATGTAATTTTCACAATTCAAGTTGCAGTTAGTAGCATCTTGCCTATCACCTGTTTTGGTTTTTTTTAAATTTATTCCAAAGGTTACCAATTTATCTTCACCAATAAAATTAATTTGGTCCTTACTAGCTAAAGCATTTGGATGAAAAAAGGTCCGCTCTATTTGAGGGCTTTCAATCCAGCCAGTATAATATTTGTTGCTTTGAGCCTCTCTCTCAGTTACTTTTTTAAGTACTCCGATATACAATTCAGTATTGATCATTTCTAAGATTGTAATTGATTAATTTTATTTGGTTGGAATGATTATTGTGGCATTTCGATTTATTTTAATTGAATAGATTTCTTTAAAAACCCACATCACAAACTTCCTCAATTTGAGCTATAATTCTTTCAATGGCTATGGAGTCAATGCCACCGTTTTCACTTTCTGAAGTTATAAATAGGTTTTCGTTTAATGCGAAGCCATTCTCTTGATAGAACTTTAGTTTCTTTTCCCAATCTTCCCGATAACTAGGCACAGCCATCATTCCTAAGTGTTCCAAAATAACTAGGTCTCCGGCGGCATCAATAAATGAAAAATCCGGTATACGCTTTTGCCCATTTTTGCCTTTAAATTCCCTTTCGTATTCAAATTTTATCCCTTTTTCCAACAGCATATTGGCAATAATTACTTCTGATTTACTGCGGACCAAGAGCCCTTCTTTTTTGGTTTTATGAATAAGACCAGCTGCAAATGGTATTTCTGATTTACTTTCCCGAACAGCTGATTTAAAAAGATGGGTATTACGTTTGGCAGTAGTGGAAAACTGAGGTTTTGATAAATTTATAAGCCAATGAGGGTCAGTTCCCTCCACCAATAATATTAACTTTTTCTTGGCCCGGGTTAGGGCTGTATAGATTAATTCTCTAGAAATAATTCGTCCAGTTTTGGGAATAATCAGGAACACATACTCAAAATCGCTGCCTTGGCTTTTATGAACGGTAATAGCATAAGCTAATTCAATATTAGAGCTCTCATTTTCCGCTTGTCCCTGTCCCTTATAACCGAATGTTACTTTTTCGTCAATACCTGCAAAAGACACATTAGCAAAACCATAATTTAAACCTTGTACTAAGCCCAATTGTCCATTAGAAAGCTGAAATTCTTTATCCCCTGGAAAACAATTCTTTTTCTCGTTAATGGTTTGGATTACTTTATCAAATAAGCCTATTTGGTATTCGCCTATATTGATACCCCCTTGAATACCTTTTCTAAATTGCTGTTGGAATTTTCTGTTTAAATTAAAAGAACCCCAGTACGGCGCTTTTACCGGACTTAATAATTGGAAGGCCTCAATTCGTTGGGTATCGATTTCCGGAATACTTTTTCCTTTTTTTTCAATATAGGAAATTCCTAAAAAGGCATTCAGCTTATCATAATCCTTAGCATGGTCAAGGTTAAGAACGTTTACCAGGGTTTCATTTAATTTAGTAATGAGTTCTTCTTCATTTTGCCAGCAGCTCAATTGCAAATCATTCAGCTGAGTATTGTTTCCCAGCTTAGAGAAAATAATATCAGCATTTTTAGAAGGTTTCATACCAGAAAACCAGGAAGCTAGCATTAAGGTATCAGAATCTTCGCCTTGTGCTGTTCTTACTATCTCTTTAATTCTGGCCAAGGAAGAGGCTGCCTTAAAATCCGGATCAGTTTCTTCCAGTGTTTCCAGTTTAGCACAAATATCGGCAAATGGTCTACCAGCACCAATGGGTGGTAATTGATAAGGGTCACCCACTAATATAATCCGCTTGACGTGTGCCTGATCCAAAGCCTGGAAGATGGCAAAGAGGTCATCTTCCGTCAACATGGAACATTCATCAATGATTACATTTTGTTCCCCTTTATATTGGCTTTCCCCGGTAAATTTTGGTTTCATCCGATCCCAGTCAAAACGTTTCTGACGGGTTAAAAACTGGGCGATTGTATAAGCTTCTCCTCCCGCCATTTTTCCCAATTTTACCCTGGCCTTACCGGTGGGAGCTAATAATAATATGCCTTCACTTTTTAAGGCGCTACAGCTAAATAGTGCACCCATTACAGTAGTTTTTCCCGTACCGGCTGGGCCATGTAGCACGGATAATTTCCGGCTAGTAATAAGTTGTAAAGCTCTTCTCTGATCGTGTAAAGCAGCAACATGTCTGTTGTTTCCCGGGTCAAAATCTTTACCGTTTTTCCGGATAGTATTTACTATCAGTTTTTCCCAATCTTCTCCTAATGGCTCTAATTCCCTTTTCGCTCGGGCCAAAACTATTTTCCTTAAAGAGCTCTCAATTTTTTCATAAATTTTTAATTGCAATGCCTGGATATCATCAGTAGAAAGATGATTCAGTTGTTCTTTAAGGAATTCGATGTTTGCGGCAATATAGTTTGCTGGGATTTGTACCGGTCTTCTTAAGTTTAAAGTATTAAGAGTTTCGGTAATTTCATTTACCGCGAGTAATGTATCTCCGTTTTCGGCGGCCCTTTTTAGAATATCTATTATAATGGCCCTTAATCTTCTAGGGTCTAATGGAGACTTAACTAGTTGCGGTTCTTTGGGTACATATTCGCCCTGAATAGCTTTATCTTCAAATAGCCCGTTGTCTATGGTTTCTACAGCAATCGGGTAATGCTCTTGATCACCAGTATCTTTTTCCGCAATTAGGTAAGGGTTAGTTAATAGTTCCGAGTCGGTGCAGGTAAAATCTAGTTTCCTGCGGCTGGTTAGCTCAAACCAATTTTTTATTTGCTTTTCTGTTAACTCAAGCCGCGATAAAAGTTGTAATAATTCTTTTCTTTCCCCACTTTCACTGAACCAGGTATCCTTAAGAAAAGGTAAGTCTTTTGAATAAGTACGTGGCCTTATGGTTAGCCTTCCGGACAATACATCTTCCCAGGCATTCCAAGGATTATCTTTTATGCCTAAGATTCCCTGCGCACGTAAGTCTTCTTCCAAGCTATGGCCGTACTGAAAACCAATAGCTTGAAGAGCATTAGCAAAGGAAGGGAAAGGCCCCATAGCTTCTTTTACCTGGCCAACCTGCCGATCTATCCACATCAGGTGGTTATCCCAAAAACCAGAGGCAATTCCGTGTTCCTTTATGCGTTCAACGATGCTGCGCAGCTTACCCAAAACCACTAGAACGGTACTATTATTTAGCCATTCGGTGCCGTGGGTAAATTCTTCTATGGCTTCCTGCCGGGTAGCTGTTTCCTGTAGAGTGAGTTTTATTTCATCCAGTAAATCATTTTTTGTCTTCTTTCCATCTTTGGTTTTAAGTACGTAATCTTCCGGCAAAGCTAAATAGTCGTGGTATGGCAGCAAAATACCTTCGCTGGTTGGGTCATCCGGGCGGATCCCATGGGTGATTAACCTATCCCAAAGTGGATAGGTATAGTCAGCAACTGAATCGTACTTTATAATGGATGATTTCTTTTTAATAATACCAATCCCAACAATTAGTCTCCGGCTATCTTCATCAACTGGATTAGCTCCCTTTACATAAAAAATGCTTAGTGATTTATCTTCTGTAACAGGTTCAAAAAAGGTCTTCAAAATGGTT
The DNA here is from genome assembly GCF_014075995.1 of Adhaeribacter radiodurans. NCBI lineage: Bacteria > Pseudomonadati > Bacteroidota > Cytophagia > Cytophagales > Hymenobacteraceae > Adhaeribacter > Adhaeribacter radiodurans. The sequence goes on from NZ_CP055153.1 coordinate 6,741,918, forward strand.
TCCTGTCTTTCCCGGCCATATACCCATGCCGAAGGAAAAGGACTGTCTGCATCTTTGGGATTTCCTGGATATAGATTATCTATTTGGGCCTGGTTTCCTCGGAGCATCCACCAAAACGGAACAGTAAAGGTTGTAAAAGGAGGTATTTCGACTGTTGTAGGTCGTAAATTCAAGTGCGGAATATCCTTTCCACCACGTTTATTATAGGGATGATTGAATTGCCTTTTATATGATAACTCGTTCATAAAGGCCCCACCTTCGGCTTTACAGGGCGGCAATTCGTGAAGCTTTAAGTTTGACCAGGACCGATTTGCAAGTACTTCTTCCGCATTTTCATTTTTTTCCTGATATATTCGAGGAAGGTGAATACAAAAAGTGTTTCCGGCCGGGTGCTGGCATATAGTACCATTCCATTTGTTATCGTGCCACGCAACTCGGTTTGAAATATGTTTTATCATACGAAAGAGAACTATTTTAATTAAAAGTTAAATCAGGTAATTGAGCAATGGACTAACTGGTATATTCAGTTTGTCAGCTAATATTTATAATATTTGGCTGTTGCTTGGGCTTTTATAGCGAGAACAGACTAATAAATTTATGCAACTCAAAACAATAAATATGCCTTTTGATAAATATATAGTATCTAAAATACAAAATTCTTGAAATTAGCTATTTTAATAGTCTTTTTTTAATCCTAGTTTTAGGATGATTTATTGATGTTCTTAAAATTAAGCTACTATTTAAATCCAATTACCTTGAATTACTCGAAACCTTATGTCGTCATACAAAAAAAGAGAGTAATTACTATTTTAAATTCTCTACCTCAATTTAAATTATGAATATAATAGATACTGACATAATCGAGCGGATGGATATGGCCAGCCTGGATCTTGTGAGCAATAATTTTAAAAAGCTTGCCGCACTATTTCCAAACTGTGTTACTGAAACTGCTGAAGGCAAAGTAATAGACTTTGATTTACTGAAACAGGAATTAAATTACCAAATAGTAGAAGGCACCAAAGAACGGTACCGATTGGAATGGCCTGGTAAGCGTGAAGCTATTGTAACCGCAAATTTACCAACCAATAAAACGATACGTCCAATTCACGAAGATTCGGTTGATTTCAACAACACTGAAAACTTGTATATCGAAGGTGATAATTTAGAAATTCTTAAGATACTGCAAGAAAGTTATTTGGGTAAAATAAATATAATCTATATTGATCCTCCCTATAATACAGGAAATGATTTTATTTATTGGGACAATTATATACAAGGAAAGGAGGTATATAAGGAAGGAAGTGGTCAAAAAGATGAGTTAAATCAACGCTTAGTAGCAAATCCAGAGACAGCAGGTCGTTATCACTCTGATTGGTTGACGATGATGTACCCTCGATTGAAATTAGCATATAATTGTCTATCAGACGATGGACTATTGGTTATATCAATTGATGATAATGAAGTTTTCCAATTAGGCAAAATACTTGATGAAATATTTGGTTCGACTAATCGCCTGGCTTGTGCACCTTGGCTTTCAGAAGCAAGTGGAGGTAAAGAAAAAACAGGTTTAAGGACAGGACATGAATATCTTCTAATCTATTTCAAAAAGTCTTCAGAAAATATTTCACAAGAAGAAAGATCAGCAGGTGAATTAAATTTACGAGATTCGAAAGGAGCCTATAGAAAAGGGCGCGAATTAATGAAATGGGGAGGAACATCGCTTCGAGAGGATCGACCAAACCAATTTTATGAACTTCCTAATATGGAGGGCGAAATGATTTTGCCCTATAGAAATGATGGTAAAGCAGGTCATTGGAGGTGGGGCAAAAACAACCCCGAAATTTTAAAAGCATTTGATGATAAATCCTTTTTTCATTGGGAATTAAGGCCTTTTAATGAAGGAATTTTAGTAAATGGTTTTAGAGAAAGGTGGGTTCCTTATGAAAAGATTAGGGACTCGAAGAAGGCAACAGGCTGGAGTACTTGGTTGGATAAATTTGGATCAAATGCAGATGGGACTAGGGAGTTGATAAATCTTTTTGGTTCTAAGGTTTTTGACACTCCAAAGCCGTTTCAATTAGTAAAATGGATAGTTTCCTTGCATAGTAATGAAAATGCTCTTATAATGGATTTTTTTGCAGGGTCTTCGGCTACAGCCCAAGCTGTTATGCATCTTAATGCTGAAGATAGTGGTAAGCGCAGGTTTATCTTGGTTCAACTTCCTGAAACAACAAACGAAAAAAGTGAATCTTTTAAAGCTGGATATAAGAACATCTGTGAAATAGGGAAAGAACGCATTCGGCGGGCAGCAAAGAAAATAAAAAAAGAAACAGGAGCGGATATTGACTATGGCTTTCGTGTTTACCGGCTGGATGAAAGTAATATGCAGGATGTATATTATAAGCCGCAGGAGTACACACAGGCAACCTTAGACCTTTTTACTGATAACGTAAAACCTGACAGAACTGCCGATGACCTTTTAGCGCAAGTGATGCTGGATTGGGGGTTGCCCCTTTCTTTAAAAATCGAAAAAGTGATTATTGCAGACAAACAAGTTTTTAAAGTAGCCGCTAATTCTTTATATGCGTGTTTTGATAAAGGCATTGACGAAGATTTTGCTAAAGCCATTGCTCAAGAGGCTCCTTTACGCATTGTTTTCCGGGATAGCGGCTTTAAAGATGATACTGCCAAAACTAATGTGAAGCAGTTGCTGAAACAACTAAGTCCGGAGACTGAAATGAAAGTAATTTAAATAATGGCGCTTCCGGTAAACATAGAAGCATTAGTACATGGCAAAACAATTGAATGGGAACGTCTGGAATTTAAGCAGGGCTGGAACCCGGAAGATATTATTCACTCCTTGTGTGCTTTTGCCAACGACTTGCAGCATTGGGATGGTGGTTATATAATTGTCGGAGTTGCAGAAAATAATGGTCAGCCCGTTCTGCCTCCAGCTGGCTTACAGCAAAACCAAATAGATGCTATTCAAGGAGAAATTGTGCAGCTTGGTCATAAAATACAGCCAAACTATTTCCCGATAACCCAGCCCTACTTATTGCAAGACAAGCATATTTTAGTTCTTTGGTGCCCTGCAGGTGATAATCGGCCTTATACTGCTCCAACTACTTTAGGTAGCGGAGCACAACGGCAATCTTATGTCCGGGTGGGCTCAAGGAGTATTATTGCTAGGGATGAGAACTTAAGACGGTTACAGGAGTTAACCGCCCGAATTCCTTTTGACGACCGTGTAAATAACCAGGCAACGCTTCAGGATCTTGACTTAGGTTTAATTCAGGCGCATTTGCAGGAAGTTAAAAGCGATCTGTTTGCTGAAAGTACTACCATACCTTTTAAAGATTTATGCCGGAGCATGCTTATTGCCAAAGGGCCTTACGAAGACTTGCGCCCTGTAAATGTAGGCTTATTGTTCTTTTCAAAAGAGCCTGACCGCTTCTTTCCCAGAGCCTGGATTGAATTGGTTTGGCATAAAGATGGTTCAGGAAAAAATTACACCGAACATTATTTTAAAGGCCCGCTGCAAAAGCAGCTTAGAGATACACTTTCTTTCTTAAGAACCAATATTATTGGCGAACAGGTAATTAAATATCCGGATAAAGCAGAAGCTGACAGATTTTTTAATTTCCCTTATAATGCCCTTGAAGAAGCGTTGTCTAATGCTGTTTACCATAAGAGTTATGAATTAGGCTCTCCCATTGAGGTTCAGGTTTGGCCGGATAAGATAGAGATACTCAATCATCCAGGGCCGGTACCCCCAGTAAATGCTACAATATTGAGTACTCATAGAAGAATAGTAGCTAGGGAGTATCGAAATAGACGAATTGGAGATGTACTGAAAGAACTTAGGCTTACTGAAGGGCGTGGTACTGGTTTACCTACTATCTATGATGCTATGGAAGCTAATGGTTCACCTGTGCCTATTTTTGCTACTGATGAACAAACTTATGTGCTGGTAACACTTCCTGTACATCCTCAAGCTAATGCTAGTAACATAGCTAGTAACAATGTAAGTAACCAAGTTAATACCCATAGTAAAGCTAATGCTATTACCTTTAGAAGCTTAGAAGATATTGTTGCTTTTAGTACTGACGCTGGTAACCAAGCTAGTAACGGAGTTAGTAACGAAGCTAGTAATCAAGTTAAAGCTATTCTTAATGACCGAGTTCATGATAGGGTTAAGGAGATGCTCTATATTCTAACTAATAGGATAAAAAGTGCTGAACTATTTAGAAGAATGGGATTAACAAATCAAACAAAGAATAGAGTCAGGTACTTAGATCCTTTAGTTGAATTAGGCTGGGTAGAATTAGAATACCCTAAAGAGAAAACAAGTCCTAAGCAGCGGTACCAAATAACTGATGCGGGGAAAAGAATATTGAATTTGATAACTTAAGAATGAAATTACAATTTAAAGAACAAGACTTTCAAGTTCAAGCAGTAAAAGCGGTGGTGGATTGCTTTGCAGGACAACCCTTAAAAACTAATCGCTTTACACTAGAACGCAGCAAAGCCCTTATCAAAAAGGCCAAACAAGCTGCTATAGGTGCAGGTGTCTTAGATTTTGAAGTGGAAGAAGAAATTGGTTATCGTAACAGCCCCCTGCAAATACTTGAAACGCAAGTAATCAAAAACATACAGGAAGTACAGAAAAGAGATGACCTGCACGAAAGCCAGCAAATTGAACGTCCTAAAGGAGTAAGACTAGGCTATAACCTTACAGTAGAGATGGAAACAGGTACGGGTAAAACTTATACTTATATCCGTACCATGTACGAACTGCACAAACATTATGGCTGGAGCAAGTTTATTGTAATTGTTCCGAGCATTGCCATTCGGGAAGGAGTGTACAAATCTTTTCAAGTTACTCAAGACCACTTTCAGGAACTGTACGCCCATAAAATTAATCCTTTTATCTACAATTCCGGCCGCCCGCAAGATATAGAGAATTTTGCTTCTGATAGTCGCATAAGTGTTATGATTATCAATACTCAGGCATTCAATGCCAGTGGTGCAGATGCCAGAAGAATTTATCAGGAACTTGACCAATTTGGTACCAGAAAGCCCATTGATATAATTGCGCAAACCAATCCTATCCTGGTCATTGACGAACCACAGTCTGTGGATGGAGAGAGGACCTTGAGAAGTATGCAGGATTTTAATCCCTTGTTCACGCTGCGGTATTCAGCTACTCACAAAGTAGAGTACAATAAAGTGTACCGGCTAGATGCTTTAGATGCCTATAACAAACGACTTGTAAAGAAAATACAAGTAAAAGGGATCAACCTCAAAGGGTCTACTGGCACAACCGGATATCTTTATTTAGAACAAATTAGCTTGAGTACCACCAAGCCCCCTTTTGCGATAGTTGAGTATGAAAAACGGGCGGGCGAAGGTGTGAAAAAGGTTCGCCAGAAATTAAGTGAAGGTGCCAATCTTTACGAGCTTTCAGGCAATATGCCTGTTTATAAGAATCAAACGATAACAGAAATAAACGGCTATCTTAACAAAATTGTGGTTGGCGGCCAAGATATATTTACGGGAGATATTCTCAACAATAAAGATGAAAATGCTTTCCGAAGGGTGCAGATTCGGGAAACCATCATGTCGCACCTGCAAAAAGAAAAGCAGCTTTTTACAAAAGGGATAAAAGTACTTTCCCTTTTCTTTATTGATTCGGTGGAAAATTACCGGGTTTATGACGAAGCAGGCAATCAGAGTTTAGGTGAATACGCGAAAATCTTTGAAGAAGAATACAACAAAGTACGGAACGATTACTTAGACCTATTTCAGCAGGAATATAATGACTACTTGAAGGAAACAGATCCAGGCAGTGCCCATAAAGGTTATATGCCCATTACCTATGGTGAGTACCTGAAACGGGATGATGCGAATCGGGTCCATGAAGGTTATTTTTCTATTGATAAGAAAAATAAGATGATAGATCCTTCGGTAAAACGGGGAAGTGAAGAATCAGACGACATTTCAGCTTTTGACCTTATCATGAAAGATAAAGAACGTTTATTAAGCTTTGAAGAACCAACCCGCTTTATTTTTTCACACTCTGCTTTAAAAGAAGGATGGGATAACCCTAACGTATTTCAGATATGTGCTTTAAAAAATGCTGAAAGTGGCAGCCAAACCCGCAGAAGGCAGGAAGTAGGTCGTGGTATGCGTTTATGCGTAAGCAAAAACGGGACTCGTTTAGATTTTGAAGTTGTTGGTGACCAGGTGCATGAAATAAACAAACTCACAGTTATTGCCTCGGAGAGCTATGAAGCCTTTGCCAAAGGTTTGCAAACCGAAATTGCTGCAACCCTTAAAGATCGTCCTCAAAAAGCAGAAGTGGAGTATTTTGTTGGCAAAATGGTAACCAATGAAAATGAAGAAGAACGCCGCCTTACCGAAGATCATGCTTGTAAAGCTTAACAAGTTGCTTTACAAGCATGATATAATTGACGATAATGACAAGATAACCATAGAAGGCAAAGAGCTAATTGAACAGAATAAAATACCTTTGCCTGCAAACCTAGAACCATTCAGGGATTCAATAAATAACCTTCTAAAATCTATTTACACCGGAGAAGCATTTAAACCTGAAAATGAAAGACAAACCATAGTACTCAAAACTAACCACAACTTCAGGAAAAAAGAGTTTCAAGCCTTATGGGAAAAGATTAATCTTAAAACAATTTATGAGGTAAAGTTTGAAACTGATAAGCTAATCAATGACAGCAAAACTCGTATTAATGCTCAACTCAACATTGGCGACCGGGTGTATGAAGTAAAAACTGGAGAATTGCAGGATGGTACCAGAGAGCAGATGCAGGAAGGTAGTTTGATAAAAGAATCCCAGCGCCAATACTTGAAAATCAATAACGACCTTTACACCAATACTGTTTATGACATGGTAGGTGAGATAGAAGTACGTACCAATCTTACCCGCAGTACCATTGTATCCATTCTCAAGGCAATTAAGGAAGAGAAATTTTTACTGTTTCGCAAGAACCCGGAAGAGTTTATTGCTAAATGCAGTAAACTTATTAACGAGGTGAAAGCAGGCTTAATAATTAACAACATTGTCTATCACAAAATCGATGAAAGGCATGATGCCAAAACAGTGTTCACTAATGATAAGTCTGCCCTTCGTAATTCCGATCTTCTAAAGAAACACATATACGACTATCTCACTTCGGATTCTAAAATAGAATCCAATTTTGCAGAAGCATTGGAGAACAGCACAGAAGTGGTGGTATATGCCAAGTTGCCCAAGAGCTTTTACGTATCTACGCCAATAGCCAATTACAGCCCCGATTGGGCCATAGTATTTGATAAAGACAAGATTCGTCAAATCTATTTTGTAACTGAAACCAAAGGTTCGGATTCGGATATGGATTTAAGAGAAATTGAAAAATTGAAAATCCATTGTGCTACTGAACACTTTAAAGAAATAAGTGGCAATGAAGTGAAATTTGAAAAAGTAAGTAGTTATGAGAAGCTTATGGATATTGTGCAGGTAAAATAGTTATATGAAACTCATTGATAATGTTAACACCCGCCTTGGGGATGATTTAAAACAGGAGATAAAGAAAGGAAGTAGGCTAGCCATTGCTGCCTCTTCATTTTCTATCTATGCTTTTGAAGCTTTAAAAAAGGAGCTTAAAGATATAGATCAACTCCAGTTTATTTTTACTTCTCCTACTTTTATAGAAGAAAAGCTACAAAAGGAATCTAGAGAATTTTACATTCCACACATCTATAATGAAGGCCATTTATGCGGAGGCGAGTTTGAATTACGATTAAAGAATGACTTGAATCAAAGAGGCATTGCTAAGGAGTGTGCAGATTGGATAAGAGAAAAAGTAATTTTCAAGTCTAATAAACACGCTAACCTTCCACTTCATGGAATGATTAATGTAAACAATAACGGAAGCGGCGGTGCTGCTTATACCAATATAAGTAGCTTTACTACAGCTGATTTAGGTATTACCCATAAACTGGGGTTTCCAACTTTAATTCAAAAGATTAATTATCCTGAAAGTAAAGCCTATCTAGATTGGTTTGGACAAGTTTGGGAGAAAGAGGAAAGCCTTACAGATGTAACGAAGAAAGTTCAGGAATACTTTGAAAACGCCTACCGAGACAATAGCCCTGAATTTATATACTTTATTACTCTTTACAATATCTTCAGTGATTTCCTGAGTGACATCTCCATGGATAACCTGCCAAATGATGATATAGGATTTAAAAATACTGAGATATGGAGTAAGCTCTATAATTTTCAGAGAGACGCTGTTATTGGTGCTATTAATAAGCTGGAAAAATACAATGGTTGTATCATTGCCGATAGTGTAGGGTTGGGTAAAACGTTCTCTGCGCTTGGAGTCATTAAATATTATGAAAAGAGAAACAAGGATGTATTGGTGCTTTGTCCTAAGAAATTAGAAGATAACTGGAATACATTCCGGCACAATGATAAAAACAACATATTTGCCAAAGACAGATTCAGGTATGATGTACTGTTCCATACTGACTTAACCAGGGAAAGAGGAGCCAGTAATGGCAGAAATCTCGAAAGCGTTAATTGGGGAAACTATGGCCTTGTAGTAATAGATGAGTCTCATAACTTTAGAAACAACAATACTATTGTTAGTCGGGAAAACCGTTATCAAAAGTTATTAAGAAAGATTGTGCAGGAAGGTATTGAAACCAAAGTGCTTATGCTTTCCGCAACTCCGGTAAATAACCGTTTTAATGACTTAAAAAATCAATTGGCAATCGCATATGAAGGTGCTACAAGTAATATTGATGATAAACTTGGAACAGAGCGAGGGATTGATTCAATATTTAAAAGGGCTCAACAAGCATTTAACAATTGGTCAAAGTATGCTCCCGAATCCAGGACGACGGAAAAACTGTTAGAGATGTTAGATTTTGATTTTTTTGAAATTTTAGATAGTCTTACAATTGCCCGGTCAAGAAAACATATTACTACTTATTATGATACAACGGCTATTGGTAAATTCCCTGCCAGAAACAAACCGATTTCCATTTATAGTGCTTTAACTATAGAAGAAGGAGTGAACTTTAAGACTATTGCAGAACGCCTAACACTATTGAACTTATCTGTATACTCTCCATTAAACTATATTTTACCGAGCAGAGTCCAGCATTATGCAGATTTATATGATAAAAAAGCAAAGTCAGCTACTTTTACTCAGTTAGACAGAGAGAAAGGTATCCAAATATTAATGCGGATAAATTTATTAAAACGCATTGAAAGTTCTGTTGATTCCTTCCGCTTAACACTCACAAACATATTAAATCAGATCCAAGAAGCCTTAAATGCAGTATCCAGAGGTGATTCTGAAGCTTTTTCTGGCGTACAATCCGGCAGTTCGGAGGAGATAGACTGGGAAGCAGATTGGGGAGATGAGGAAAACATTATAGGAGGTAAAGTAAAAGTCCGGATTGCAGATATGGATATTACTCGCTGGCAAGAAGATTTGTCGGTCGATATGCAGATCTTGAAAGGTTTACTACAGGAAGTAGAAGGCATCAAGGGTAAAAATGATATAAAGCTGCAGCATCTTAAAGGAATAATTTCGAATAAAATTAAAAATCCCATAAACACGGATAATAGAAAAATATTAGTATTTACCGCTTTTGCAGATACTGCTAACTATTTATATGATAGCTTAAAAGACTGGCTTAAGAATGAATATAACATTAATACGGCTTTGATAACTGGAGATAAGCGCCAGTGCACTACCAAGCAGATACCTACCGACCTGAATGCCTTGTTGACCTGTTTTTCTCCCAATTCTAAAAGTAAAGCTTTATTACTTCCTGATATTAAAGATAGTATTGATATTCTAATCGCTACAGATTGTATATCAGAAGGACAAAATCTTCAAGACTGTGACTACTTGGTAAATTATGATATTCACTGGAATCCTGTTAGAATTATTCAGCGTTTTGGGCGCATTGACCGGATTGGATCCCAAAACACTAATATTACTATGGTAAATTTCTGGCCTGATGTAACACTAGATGCTTATATAAATTTGAAACAAAGAGTTGAAAACAGGATGCTTATTAGCAACATGGCCAGCACTGGTGACGACAATATTCTTAACTCTGATGACAAAGACTTAGAATATAGGAAGATACAGTTAAGGAAATTACAGGATGAGGTTGTTGACTTAGAAGATTTAAAGGAGGGAGTTAGTATTACTGACCTAGGTTTAAATGACTTTAGGGTTGATTTATCAAACTTCGTTAAAACATATGGGGAGCTAAAGAATATTCCTGATGGACTGCATGCAGTGACTCAAGCGAATGCCAATATAGAAAAAGGAGTAATTTATGTGCTTAAGAATATAAACAACTCTGTTAATATTGATAAACTGAACCGGCTCCACCCATATTACTTGGTCTATGTAAAGGAAAATGGAGATCTGATTTATAACCATGTTGATGCAAAAAAAACCTTAGATGTAATTAGACTCCTTTGTAAAGGAAAAACGGAGCCTTTAATGTCTCTTTGTAAACAATTTAGTCAGGAAACAAAGGACTACTGTAAAATGACCACCTATTCTCAGTTGTTGCAAAAGAGCATTAGCTCGATTTTAAAAACCGAAGAAGAAAAAGAGGTACTAAGTTTGTTCAAAGCAGGAGGTACAACAGCTTTGCGAGGTGAAATAAAAGGTGCTGAGGATTTTAAATTAATTTCGTTTATAGTTATTAAGTAAATGAATACTTCCTCTTTACCTGTTTCAACTTTGGTAAATAAATATATTCCAAAAAATGCCTTCGATACATATACTAATACGAAGCAAAAACGATTATTTATAGAAGTAATAGATAAAATAAGATGGACGAATAAGTTGTCCTCTCAAACAATTAATTTACCCGGTAAAGAAATTCAAGAAATTCAGATATTTGAAATTGATCTTAAAAAGAATCAATCAATTTCTGAGGTCCTTACTATAATCAATAAAGCAATTCCTTATCACATTATTTTTATTATAAATTATAATAATCAAATAATGCTTTCTGCTTCACAGAAGCATCCTCACCCAACTAATGACCACCAATCGGTTATTGATTGGTCCTTTTCTTCAGATTGGTATGAGAAAGATTCTGATAAATATCAGCTAAAGTTAGAGCAGAGCATAGATCATGTTTTCTTAGATCTTTGTAAACAATTATCTGGAGTTAAAAGAATTAAAAATAAAAGCATTGCTGATGTAATACAGCATGAAATGAGGTTAAAAGAACTTGAAAGCTCAATAGAAAAGCTGCAATCAGCTATTAGAAAAAATAGTCAATTCAACAAAAAGGTGGAGTTAAACCTTGAGCTTCAGAAAAAGTTAGCAGAGCTGGAGACTTTGAAAAACCTTTAAAGATTTGAAGGTTCAATAGTTACGCATCAGTTCTACGGGTTGACATGATCTATGATAGCCAAGATATAATCTGACAGTTAGCATAAATTATATAGGGCCCATTTGATTTACTTAAACCCAATTATACCATAACTACTATCGACAAAATTATTTAGGATGCCTCATGGTTATTAGTGGCCATTATTAATAATCTGATTATTTGCATTATTTACTTGGACTACTAAGTTCATTTTGCGCATTCTAGAAAGCATCTCTAATGCTCGTTCATAGCGGCGGCTAGCATAAGCTAAACGTTTTTCCCAATAAATACCGGAATCCTTATTATGAGATTTTGATAGATAAGTGGCATGTTGTACTTCTATTTCGTAGCAATATAACCAGCATAGAACTATCTGCTCAATAGCCAGCTTTTCTAATGGATTCGCCGCAGAGTACCCTAATTCTTCTCGGAGTTGTTCTGATTTAACCCGTAATACTTCCTTGTAAGAATCACTAGCATTAACATTCCCTATACGTGCCTGGATTGCAACTTCATATATACCTTGATGCTTCTGAATCAACTCTCGACAAATTAAACTATTTTTTAGTAGCTGTTGTAATTCTGTAAGCTTCCCGTTTTTAGAACTGGTTACAATTATAAATTCTAATTAAGGTGATACTACTTTACTAAGCTGCTTTTTTCTAGCATATTCAACGGGAGCCATTCCATTCAAAGCATCATGTGGTCTTTTATGGTTGTAATCCTCGAGCCAAGTCGCCGTAATTTCTCTTACTTCCTCCAGGTTTTCAAATAAGTAAGCATTAAGTACATTTCGGCGGAAGGTACCGTTAAACCGTTCTACAAAGGCGTTTTGCGTTGGCTTGCCGGGTTGAATATATTTAAATTCTATCCCTTGGACCTGACTCCATTCCTTCATTAAGCTAGCCACAAACTCTGGTCCGTTATCCATTCGGATCTGTTTTGGTTTTTCTCTTCGCTTTAATAGGTGATTCAGTACCCAAACTACCCGGTTGCTTTTCAAAGAAAAGTCCACTTCAATATGCAAGATTTCCCGGTTATAATCATCTAGCACATGGAAAGAGCGGAACTTTCGCCCGTTCAGCAAAGCATCACTCATAAAATCAATCGACCAAGTATAGTTCAATGTCTGCGGTACTTGCAGGGGCTGTTGGATGCGGGCGGGTAGACGCTTTTTCGCTTTACGACGCAGGTTTAAACCCAAAGCGGTGTAGATGCGATAAACCCGTTTATGATTCCAAAGATGGCCTTCTTTACGTAACCGTACATAGACCTTCCAAAAACCTTCTCGGGGATGCTGCTCGGCTTTCTGCCGTAAAGCTTCTTCCACCGGTTGGTCCTCTTTAACAGCTTGATAATAGTAAACCGACTTGCTTAAGCTCAATACCCGGCACGCCCTGCTGATGCCGGCTTGTGGTTGCTGGTAAACCTCTTCCACCAGCTGTCGCTTTTGGCAGGGCTTCAAAGCTTTTTTTCGATGATCTCCTTCGCTAATTTTAAGTCTAAGGCTAGTTCCGCATACATGGCTTTCAACCGCCGGTTCTCTTCTTCTAAATCCTTGAGCCGCTTCAGCTCGGTCGCATCCATACCGTTGTAACGTTGCCGCCATTTGTAAAAAGCCGCTTGACTCACTCCATGCTCTCGGCTAATCTCGGCCGCACTTTTACCATCCTCAAATTCCTTGAGAATTTTAGCAATTTGTTGGGGACTAAAGATCTTTCTTTTCATAAGTACTGTTCTAAGTTAAGTTTTTTCCTCTTCCTGAACAGTTCTATTTTTGGGGAAGCTTACATCAAAACTATAAGTATCTTGACGTACCAGGGTACTAAATCCTCCGTCAAAGCGATTCGGAGAGCTTTTAAATCTCTTCTAAGTCGTCTTGCCCAGTCCTTGAGTTTGTCAAGTGTGTTCTGCTTGTCGGTCTTTGTCAATGTATCTGTGGTCTTTTTTTTCCATGCACGCCAACTACCAGATAAACTGAGTTGTTCCGGTTATCTGCGCTATGTGTTGAGTAATGTGGGCTCTGATTTCCTGGGTTTATTTTTTGGCAGAAGAGCTGCTATTTTCATGCCTAGATTTATAGTGTTTGCCTAATATATAGGCAAACACTATAAACTATCCAGTACGTTCAGAATTTTCTCTGAAGAGTGCAGTATTGTGGACAGCTATCTCCGTAGTTGCTAAAAATATGCCTGAATCAGATTTGCATAGAATGCAGTTCTGTTTCATATTCGAGTAAATGGGCAACAAAGCCCTAAGAAAGGAACTAACTTATACTTAATGAAGAATAAGGAATTAAGCGGTTTAACCTAGAATAATTTACTAAGTAAATAATTACCATTATAGTCTATCGTATTGGGCTGTAGACTAAATACTAGCGTTTCGTAACTTCTTTTCCGCTTATAAATACCCTGTTTATTTTTCTTACATTCCGGATATCGGTTAATGGATTAGCTTCTAGTATCAAAAAATCGGCCCAGTGTCCGGGAGATAGAGTACCTAAGTCTTTCAAGCCCAGGTATTCTGCCGCATTTTTAGTAGCCGATGTAATAATTTGCATGGGGGTAAGCCCTGCTTCGGCCATCATTTCCATTTCCAGGTGCTCAAAGTAGCCCATAAACCGGGTAGGTACTCCGCTATCGGTGCCAAAAACAATGGGTATGCCTTGCTCGCAAAGAGTTTTTAAATTGGACATAGCCGTGGGTAGTTGCTGTTTATAAGTTTGGGCACTGCGGCTGTTTCGCATTTGTAACTGGCGCTTCGGATCCTTTAAGGGTTGAATAATGCTACTGTCGTATTCCCGGGTGAAGAAGGGATCAGTAAAGAAAGCAGCGGTATCTTCGTAAACAAAAGTCGAGAGTTCGCGGGTAAGGGTGGGGCAGTAGCCTACTTTTCTCTTTTTAATAAGTTGAATAAAGGCCGTATCTACCCGCTGGTCTCTAACGCTATGGGCCAGCAAATCCGATCCGGCTTCGAGTAGCTTTTTTGCATCGGCCAGGGAGTACATATGCGTCGCAATTTTATAACCCAATTGGTGTGATCGATTAATTACCGCCTGGTAAACTTCTTCCGACATTTTAGGAGCAGTGCCTAATTGATCATCCACTCTAATTTTCATAAAGTCGACTCCCATTTGGTGGTTTTGGTTGGTAACCGCTATTGCTTCAGCTGGGGTATTGCCGTTAATTACCGCACCAGCAATAAATAAACGGGCACGTTGAGTAGCGGTAGTGTCGTTTATTGCCCGCAAAGGTTCTGCTTCTTTTTGGTCGCCGCCCAGGCTCACCACCGTAGTCATACCATAACGGGCATATATTGCCAGGTTATCGATTATATTTTGAGTGGAATAATGGCCAGATTCGATTCCTTTTACCTCGCCTACATGACCATGCCCATTAATAATGCCCGGAATAATAGTCTTACCAGCAACATCTTTAATCGTTGTATTTTCCGGAATAGTAACAGTTGCTTTGGGTCCTATGGCTGCCACCCGTCCGTTTTTTACGAGTAACACACCGTTTTGAATCGGGTTAGCGCCGCTGCCATCAATAATAGTGGCTCCGGTATAAGCAGTATAGGAATTAGTGGCAGTTTCCCGGCTTTTACAAGCAAACAGCAACATAACCAAACTAAATAGAAGGCTGAACCGGCTCATGAAATTGAAGTTTTCTTTTGTTTGGGAAAGCATGCTTTAATTTTAACTTTTTTAACGGGCTAAAACGAATACAAGAAAATAATTACGCTTAGAGCTAATCAAAATGCCTGTAAGCGAAGCTTTATTGTTTTTCTGACCAGATACTGGCAGGTACAACACGCAACAATAACAACCAGAGTGATTAACTTTTTCTTTCGGTTTATGCCTGGTAAGTGTTAATTAGATTCCAGAATGCCATTAGTTGGTTGAAGAGAATTTACTATTTCTGCAACTTCAATGGGTGAATTTGCTATAAAATCTGGTTTTTCTTTGCTGGCTACTTCTATTATATCGTATCCCCAATTTACCCAAATTACTTTTATATTATTCTTTTTACAAGCCACAATGTCCCTGCCTTCATCACCTACATAAACTACTTCTTCGGGGTTTAAGCGATACGTTTTCAGGAATTTTTTAATTACCCGATCTTTCCCAAATATATTAGGAGAGCTGTAAATTAAGTTTATCGTATGAATTTGGTTTGCTTGCAGGAAATGTTGAATATTTTCTTTTGAGTTAGAAGAAATAATAGCCAGCGTATAACCTTGTTGCGTTAATTGATCAACTAAATTTTTTATTCCTTCTATTAAAATAACGTCTTTCATGGAATTTTTGTAGAGCCGAAGAAACTCCGCTGATAAGAAAGGAAGCTTATACAGCGGTAAACCCAGGTATTGGCAACGTTCTTTAATAGATAGCTGGCGCAGGTAATCAATATTATCGGCTTCCATGGTTTTAAGTTTATACTTCCGGGCCAACTGATTAAATACTGATATAAATACTGACTTGGAGTCAACCAAAGTGCCATCAAAATCAAAAACAATGTACTTTATCATTCGTCCGATGCTTTAACTGAAAACTTATAATTAGAAAAACCAGCGCTTGTATTTACTTAATTTAAAATAAGTAAAGAAACACCATTATTAGGCTAGTAGAGGTTAGACTTTTGTGAACAAGTAATGAAAGGTGAATTCTTTTTACTACGATCTCGATACTAAGTATAGTAAATTATTTTTGGCCAGTTTCTTAATCGAATAAATTTAGTAAAAGATAATAAAACTAGCTCTAATACGGTTCTTGTAGGATCCTAAAACTTGAAAGGAAATGCATTAACTGCGTAGTTTAGTAATTTCCTGCCTGAGCAAGATTTTATAGGGCTATTAACAAGTAAAAGTAATTCTATGTAAACAGAGCCTGACTTCACCACCTAAATCATATTTGTATTTAGGTGGTGGAGCCAGGCTCTGTTTTTAGCACCTTAGAATAGGCGTCTTTCTTTATTGTTTTAAGCCGATAAAGTTAAATTGTATTCTAAAAGCTATTCTTTATCGAACTGTTAACGACACATTGCCGCTACCAGCATCGGCGGTTATCCGGACGCCGCCCCCGTTTAGTTTGCCGTGTACTTCGTCTTTTTCAATGGTGCCGTTAAACGCATCGAGCTTGCCTACGTTTACCTGTTCGGCTTGTAGGTCTAAATCGGCAGCGGTGTTTTTAGGTAAATGCAAGGTAATATCGCCCCCGGAATTACTAAGCCGCACGTATTTACCCGGTTTTTTAATGGCTACCTCTAAATTGCCGCCGCTGGTGGAGGTTTCCAGGCTGCAAGCCAGATCGCGTAGCTCTATATCGCCGCCGGAAGTGTGGGTGTTTAATTCGCCGGAAATGTTGGAACCGGTAACATCGCCCCCGGAAGTACTGGCTTTAACTAAGCCGCTTAAATTATTTAGCCGCAAAGAGCCGCCGGAAGTAGACAGTTGCAAATTACCCGTGCAATCCGTGGCTTCTATGTCGCCACCGCTCGTACGCAGGTATAAATTGTCTTTAGAATCTTTCAGGTGAATACTGCCGCCAGAGGTGCTGCCTTCGGTTTTGCCGCTTACCTGGTCTATGTTTAAGTCGCCGCCGCTGGTGGTAAAATGTTGCTCGCCCGAAATATTAACTAACTGAATGCTGCCGCCGCTGGTAGTTAGTTCCGTAGATATTTTTTGGGGCACATACACCCGGAATGATATATTCAGGCCCCGTTTCCAATCCATAAATCTTTCCTTTGGTTTGGCCCGGGCAATTAGTTTACCGTTACTTACCGAAACAGTAAGGTCATAATCAGATTCTATTCGCTTTTTAATTTCTTCTTTGGATAGCGTTGCGCCGGAACGGTTGTTATTCTGGTTCACGTACACTTCCACGCGAGCATCGGTATTACTGCCGCCCGTGACCGAAATGCTGCCCCCGGAAGTTTTTACCTCCACATTCTTTATTGCGGCACTGACTAAGGATTTAGTTAAGTAGGGCTCCTGGCCAGATCTTATCTGAGCGTTTGCGGTAATACTCAGGCCAACCAATAAGAGGGAGAGAAAGGTTTTCATAATTTTAAATTTTAAAATTTTGCGTAATAGTTTTCTAAAGCGCTAGGTCACTGCCATTCAAACAGGCATATTGTAGACGGCCATTATTCCACGTTTCAACTCATAATAACAATACCAAAAATATATTTAATTGATAAACAAATAATTACACAAATATAAAAGGTTATTTAGAATATAAAACTGTTCGGTTATGGTACAATTACGTCCGGATTTGTACAGCAGCAGAAAATTGAAACTTAGCGCACCAAACGAGAGTATACCGGCAGTTAAAAATTACCTGAATGCAGTTACTACCAGCCCTTATTTGCACAGGCTGATTATTTTACTTAAATAATGGTAGCATATTTACCGGAATATCGAGTTCTTACAAGCTTGAATGCCCAACGCATTTTGTAAAAGTTATTTTGGAGTTACAGGCGGCCGCAAACTTTTACTATGCTTAACTAAAATGTAGTTGATGATTTTATATAAAGAGCTTGATTCTATTCCGGCATTTACCAAAGCCATTAGAAAATTCTGGATATTAGACAATTTGGCAAATGACGGGGCGAGCGAACCTAAGTTTGCCTTGCCTAATGGGTGTTTTACTTTAGCTTTTATTTCCGGCGAAGGAGTTACTATTTCCAGTGCCGCAGGTACCGCAATTATAAAAGAAGGTATTTACTTATTCGGGCAACTAACTACAAAGTTAGGTTTATGCGTAAAGCCTTTTACTAAAGCCATTATGGCTCAACTGCATCCTTGGGCAGTGGCTTTTTTTACCAACCTTCCGTTGCATGAGCTTACTAATACGTTCTTAAGTTTTCAAGAAGCCAACCCTACGCTTTATAAAAAAATCAAAAAACTTGATTTAGTAAATGAAACCCTGGTAGTAGATCAGTTTTACCAGAGTTTTGAGCCTATTTTATGGCAGGCTGCCAAACCCAACCTACTGGCCCATATGTGTGAAGGCATTTATTTAAATACCACAAATGATGCTTTTCGAACAAGAACTTTCTCGGCGCAACTAGGATACTCCGAGCGGTTTATTCAAAAAAAATTTAAAAATCAGATTGGTCTCACGCCAAAAGAATTCTACTTGATTATTAAAATGCGCAATCTGCTGAGACAACTAAATACCCCAAAACAAAGCTATAGCTTCACAGAATTAGCTTTGCATTACGGGTTTTACGACCAATCTCATTTTATTAAAACTTTTACGGGTATAATGCAGATTTCTCCTAAAAATTATTCTGCCCAAGATTATATTCTTCCTTTTGCCGAAATTACTTAAAGCTATTCGCTTTTTTACAATTTTACCTGGCTGCCCTCTTTTAAGTTTGTTTTGCTTTTAGCCGCAAAATGCCTCATAAAAGCACACCACTTATTATAAATTGCTATGTTTATTCGCCGCACAGTACCACCCGGCTTGCTGTTGAGCTTTTGGTTAATTTTAAGTTTTTGTACGCATCCGCTTGTGGCTCAGGCACTGTACGACTCCTTAGATGCTAAACTTTCTGCTATTTACCAACAAGATCGGCTACCCGGTTTAAGTGTGGTTATGGTGAATAAAAAAGGCGTGCTCTATCAAAAAAACTGGGGGTATGTCCGCCTAGCCGAGCAGCAAGTGTATAGCAACCATACCATCCAAAATATCGGATCGGTTAGTAAAACGTTTATTGCGGCCGCTTTAATGAAAGCCATCGAACAAGGTTATTTTACTTTGGAAACCGATATCAATACCATTTTGCCATTTCCGGTAATTAACCCAAATGTGCCGCAGCAGCCAATCAAAATAAAACATTTAGTAATGCATACTTCCGGCATTATTGATAACGAAGCAATTTATTTAAAAACGTATTTGTTTGATACTACCGGCGTTTACAGCAAACCAGCCTACCACCTTTTAAAACAAAAAGGCTATACCGGTGGCATGTTGGATACATCGTTATCTGCTTTTATGTATGCTTATTTAAGCCAAAAGGGGAATTTATATGGTAAAGCTAATTTTGCCGTAAACCCACCCGGCACATCTTACCACTACAGCAACATTGCTTCAGCTTTGGCAGGCTACCTGATAGAAGTAAAAACAGGGATGTCGTTTGCCACCTACACCCAAAAGTATATTCTGGCACCTTTACAAATGACGCATTCGGGCTGGTATTTACATGACATTGATCAAACATTACACGCTAACCTGTATTATAACCGGGAGCAAGCTTTGCCGTTTTACTCCGAAATTACTTACCCGGATGGCAGCTTAAGAACCTGTACCGCAGACATGAGCAAATACCTGATAGAAATGATAAAAGGCTACCAGGGAACCTCATCGTTATTAACGCGAGCCTCATTTCAGGCAATGTTCCAACCACAATTTTCAGCTACTAATTACCCGGAGGGTATAGCTATTAGTAAGCGCAATAAAGGTGTATTCTGGAATATTTATAACAGTGGCATCATCAGCCAGGATGGCGATGATCCGGGAGTGAGTACGTACTTATTCTTTAATGTAAAAACGGGTGTTGGCGGTTTTTTATGGTTAATCAATACATCGACAAAACCAGGATTATTCAGGTTTTAGAAACTTACTCCACGCTCCTGGCCAAACAGAAGCCCCGAAAAAGATAAATTGTTAAAAATTGTGCTTGTTTCGGGTAGATCTACTTTACCACTAGTAAAGAATTTTTATTTCCATTTTCTTCTATGTTTGCGGTATTACCGGGGTCCAGAATCCAGTTATTATCCACCACAATTTTGTATTGATATTTACCGGGCGCTAAATCCAAGCGGCAAATCCATGTGTCGCCTTGTTTTACAAAAAAGTGATGATAGGCATTCCAGTTGTTAAAGCTTCCGGCTACCGTAATAAGCTTGGCATTGTTATAACCTTTCAGTTTAAGCTCCGCATTGCCTTTTGGTGGTTTGGTAGCGGCTAGCTGGTCGGCAATATGCTTGGCTTCTTTGTTTTCCGGGTCTAGGGCGTATGCTTTTAAATAGTTGGTGATGGCGGCTTCTTTTTCGCCGTTGAGCAAGCAGGCATACGCGTAACTATCATACACATTCGCCGATTGCGGGTAGGCTTCCAGGTTTAGCTGTAATACTTCCTTGCCTTCTGCTACTTTACCACTGCGGAGTAACTGGTAACCAATGTTGTTCATTTCCTTCTCCGCAATGGCTGGTGTATGATCAGGTTTTAAAAAAGGTTGAATGGCCGCCGTTACGCCTTGCTTCGGAATATGCTGCCGGAATAAAAATCCGGGACTGGTATACTGTTCGTAATTAATAAGTGCCAGGGCGGGTTGCTCTTTGCCAGTGGTTAGTTGCAGTAATTTACGGGTTATACTTAAGCCATTATTGCTATTGGTAAAATACACCACACCCATTTTTTCTTTCGGATAAGCGACCATATAACACCGAAAACTATCGTTGTCGCCCCAATGCCAAAAAGATTTACCATCCGGGGTTAATTGTAACCCCACTCCTAAGCCCCAGGATACAGATTTAGACGAAGTACCGGCCGCAACGGCTTTATCGGTTGGCTCCGGAACCTGCGGGGTGAACATGGCTAGTAAAGTTTGTTTTTTCAGGCCGGTACCTTTTAGTAAGGCGGTAATAAAAGCTGCGTAATCGGGAGCCGTAGTGTGCAACGAAGCCGCTGCGTTGGCGGAATTAGGCTTATTTTTCGGTAAAGGATTACTAAAAGCATCGTGCGGGGTGGCCGTTTTCGCGTCAAAATCGGGGCGCCAGATATAGCTGCTGTTGGGCATGCCCAGGGGTTTAAACACTTTTTCGGTTACCAAATCATTCAGCGGTTTGCCAGTTATTTTTTCTACTACTTTCTGCAAATACACATAGCCCTCGCCGGAATAGCTAAACTTTTGACCCGGTTCAAAGTTAATGCGCAATGAGTCGTTGTTGCGCCAATTCGGGAACCCGGATGTATGACTCAACACCATGCGGGCCGTAATCTTTTTGTAGCGCTCATCATGTGCAATATCCGGGTAAGGCAGATACGTATACAGGGGCTTATCCAAGTTTAGTAAGCCTTCATCAACTAATTGCAGGCAGGTATAGGCAAAAACTGGTTTACTTAAAGAAGCGGCTTCGAAAACGGTGTTAATAGCCATTTTTTTACTGGTTTCCGCGTTTTTAACGCCGTAAACCTGCGTATAATGCATTCTGCCATCTTTGATTACCGCAATAGCCAGGCCTGGAATACCCGCACTGTCGAGTAGTTGGGGAATGGTCTGGTTTAACTTAGTAATTAAGGGCGCTTCCGGCAATATATTTTGCTGGGCCAAACTACTAACCGATTGACCCGTAAAGGCTAAACTCAGGCCCAAAACCAGCCATTTTTTTAATTTTTGTGTTGCCGACAACATAAAAATACCTTTTGCCTGACTCGCGCAGGAATGCATGAAAGGTAATAACCAGAACTATAAAAAACTACTCGCTGCGTAAACTCTTTACCGGGTTAGCCACGGCTGCTTTTATGGCCTGAAAACTTACTGCTACCAAGGCTACTAAAACCGCCGTCAGACCAGCCAAGGCAAATAACCCCCACGAGAGCGGCGTGCGGTAAGCAAAATCCTGCAGCCACTGGTGCATAAACCAACTGGCAAAAGGCCAGGCAATTACGTTGGCCAGCAATACCAATTTTAAAAAATCACGGGAAAGCAATGACACAATAGAAGTTACCGAAGCTCCCAGCACTTTGCGGACGCCAATTTCTTTGGTACGCCGCGCCACCGCCAAGGTAGCCAAGCCAAATAAACCCAGGCAAGAAATAAAGATAGACAGGCCCGATGCAATGTTAATCATTTTGCCCAGACGTTGCTCCTGCCGGTATTGGTTTTCCAGGTTTTGGTCCAGGAAGGTATAGGAAAATAGTTAGGTGGGCACAATTTTTTTCCAGGTTTGCTCCAATAAGGCTACTTGCTCAGCGAGGTTACCGACGTGTAGGCGAACCACAATTTTAAGGTAGTTTTTCAGCATAAGCCAGGCAATAAAATAGTAGTCAGAATATTAAAGAATATTCGATAAGCCAAGAGCCCATACGGAGCAGGTAAGCGGGTGCTTATACCCCGGAGAATTGTTCTTTTATGTTTTCGAGCACTACCTCGCCATCAAGCAGGCGCAAAATGCGATGAGAATAGCGGGCATCGTGCTCGGAGTGGGTTACCATTATTACGGTGGTACCATTCTCGTTTAAATCAGTGAGCAGTTCCATTACTTCGTTACCATTGCTGGAGTCCAGGTTACCGGTGGGCTCATCCGCCAGGATTAAGCGGGGTTTCTGAATAACGGCTCGCGCTACGGCTACCCGCTGCTGCTGACCACCCGACAACTGCTGCGGGAAGTGGTTGCGGCGGTGCATAATCTGCATTTTCTCGAGTACAGCCTCTACTTTCTCCTTGCGCTCGGCAGCACCTACGCCCAGGTAAATCAGGGGCAACTCCACATTCTCGAACACGGTTAGTTCATCAATCAGGTTAAAGCTCTGAAACACAAAACCAATGTTTCTCTTGCGCAGTTCGGCCCGCTGGCGTTCGTTGAAGTTAGAAATTTCCTGCCCCAGAAACTGAAAGCTGCCCCCATCGGGTTGGTCTAATAGACCCAGAATATTTAGTAAGGTCGATTTACCGCAGCCCGAAGGCCCCATAATCGCGACAAATTCCCCTTCGTTGATTACGAACGAAACTTTGTTTAAGGCTTTGGTTTCTACTTCTTCGGTGCGGTACACTTTTTCGAGGTTCGAGACAGTAATCATAGTGTATGACTGGTTAATATTTTAGATTTTTTAATTTCTATTTTTTACCCGAAGGTTAAATTTCGATTTAATAAAATTTACTTTTTTTAAGCAGAACTTCTCCGGGTATATGCTCTTGATTTGGGCTGTACAAGCTAAGCTTTTTACTTTTTATGAAGGAGAAATTTTAATTTTTATAATAGCATCTAGTCAATTTAATTGCTGGCTATTCTTTTTCTTCGTTAATGACCAACTCGCCCATGTCTTCGTAATTTTCGTAGCTCGAGGTTACTACCTTATCGCCCGGATTCAGACCAGAAACTACTTCGAAATATTCCGGATTTTGGCGACCTAAGCGAATTTCGGTACGATAAGCTTTATTGCCGTTTTCGTCAATTTTAAAAATCCAGTTGCCGCCGGTTTTTTGGTAAAAGCCACCCCGAGGTACTAAAACGGCCTGCGTTTGATCGGAGAGGGCTAAGCGCAGTTGCAACGATTGTCCGCGCCGGATACCTTTGGGTACCTCGTTCATAAATTCCATATCTACCTGAAACTGACCATTGGTTACCTGGGTAAATACTTTTTTCACGTTTAAGTCGTAATCTTTGCCGGCAAAAGAAAAGGTGGCTTTCTGGCCGGTAAACACTCGCGAAATATAATGTTCGTCGATGTTGGCGCGTACTTTAAAACCATCCAGTACGTCGATCTGGCCCAGGCGCTGACCACGGGTTTTGGATTCTCCAATTTCGGCGTTGAGCGAAGTAATCTGACCATCTACCGGCGCTTTTACCATGAGGTCGTCCATTTTCTTGCGCATTAAAGCCAGGTTATTCTGCATCCGTTCCACCGATTCTTTCATCTGAGCTAATTGCTGGCTCATGTTTAACGAATCCTGACGTAAGGTGCGGAGCGTTAACTGGCGTTTGCGTACCTGGTAATCGTATTTGTATTTAGCTTGCAGAAATTCTTGCTGAGGCACTACTTTTTCTTCGTAGAGCTTTTTATTCATTACGTATAAACGTTCAGCATCCCGTAAATTATAATCAATATCGGCGAGTTGGTTAAGTTGCGTAATGCGGTTTTGCTGCATTAAGTTGCGGGTGGTGTTCATGTTGTTAATCAAGTCAAAAACGGCCGTTTCGCGGTTCATCATTTCCAATTGCAGGTCGGTGTTCGATAGTTGCACAATAGGAGTGCCTTGCTTTAAAGTAGCGCCGTCTTCTACTAAAATCTTCTGCACGGTTCCACCTTCGGTAGCATCCAGGTAAATAGTTTTTATGGGTAGTACAATACCATCTAAAGGAATAAACTCCTGAAAGTTGCCTTTAGTAACACTACTTATAGTAATTTTATTGGTATCTACATTTAATTTTGCCTTGCCGCTGGTCGAAAAATAAGAAGCGCCTACCAGTACTACCACCAATGCGCCCATTGCCAGGCTTACAATCCGTTGCGTAGTCCACTTCTTTTTCTTAATTAAAACATCCATTGCTGTAAATATTTATTATACTTATTCTTGTTACCGTTTAAAGAAATAAAAATGCCAAATATGTAAGTAGCTTATTTTTAGTAAATTATAGTTGTTAAAAGCCTGATTTAGTAAAAAAATGTTCGGTTTTGATACACCTGGTTCTAACAAAGTGTCCGGTGATGTAACAAGTTCTAAAATTCGGAAAACCACAGGACTTTTCTTGCAGGAATTATGAAAAAACCTACTTATATTCGTATAAATTAATCAAATCCAAATCCGATCATGAATACCAAAAACGCCCGGGTTTTAGTGGTAGACGACGAGACCGACGTGCTGTTTGCCGTAAAAATGCTACTGAAAACCGAAGTAAAAGAAGTAGTAACGGAAAAAAATCCGGAGAACCTGCTTTCGCTGTTATCGAAGCAGGCCTTTGATGTTATTTTCCTGGACATGAATTATAAAAGCGCTCTGAATACGGGCAACGAGGGCTTTTTCTGGTTAAACAAAATCCTAGAAAAAGATAAAAACGCTACTGTAGTAATGATTACCGCCTACGGCGACGTGGAACTGGCCGTGCGCGCTTTAAAAGAAGGCGCTACCGATTTTATTGTAAAACCGTGGCGCAACGAAAAACTGCTCGAAGCTCTGGAAAAAGCTTGTGCCGGCCGTACCAGCGGCGAACACGCTGGTAAGAACGCCTCGAGGCGCGTGCCTTCCAGCGAAGGTTTTGACATGTTGGGCCAATCGGAAGCCATGCAGGATGTGTTTTACAAAATTGATAAAATTGCGCCTACCGAAGCTAACGTATTAATTCTAGGAGAAAATGGTACCGGTAAAGAACTGGTAGCGCGTGCCCTGCACCAAAAATCGTTTCGGGCGGGCAAGCCGTTTATTTGTGCCGATTTAGCGGCGCTAAGCGAAGGCTTATTCGAAAGTGAACTATTCGGACATAAAAAAGGCTCTTTTACCGATGCCAAAGAAGACCGCACCGGCCGGTTTGAAGCAGCTAACGGGGGTACACTGTTTTTAGATGAAATTGGTAATATTTCCTTACCGCAACAAGCCAAGATACTCACGGCTTTGCAAAACCGGTTAGTTATTCCGTTGGGTAGTAATCAGCAAATCCCGATTGATATTCGGCTGGTATCGGCTACCAACGTGCCTATTTACGAGTTGGCGGCTAAAAACCAGTTTCGGAAAGATTTAATTTACCGCATTAATACTGTAGAAATTACTTTGCCGCCACTCCGCGAACGCGGGGAGGATGTTATTTTATTGGCCCGCCATTTTGCCGCGCATTACGCCGAGAAGAATCATAAACCAATTCCGTATATGTCGGATGGGGCGCTCAAAAAATTAAAGCAGCACAGTTGGCCGGGCAATATCCGAGAGTTACAACACGCCGTAGAACGCGCCATAATTCTGGCCGATGGTCCGGAGTTGCGGCCGCAGGACTTTGCTTTTTCAGCAATGGAACACCCAGTTCATGCGGGCACTCACCCGGAAATGGCGGAAGAAGGACCGTTACAACTCAGCGAGGTAGAACGCACCACTATTATGCGCGTAATTGAACGCAACAAAGGTAATATTTCAAAAGCCGCCAAAGAATTAGGCATCACCCGCACGGCCTTGTACCGCCGCCTCGAGAAACATGACATTTAAACGCCTCGAAGTCGGTATATTTTTTCGGCTCATTTTTATATCGGTTCTGTTATACGCTGCGGTTTATTACTTTACGCAGCGGGCGTACCCGCAGGTAGTATTTGCCGGGGGTATTTTAATTGGTTTGGTTTGGGAACTGGCCCGTTACGTAACGCGGAGTAACAACGAACTGGCTAAATTTATTATGGCGGTAAAGTACCGTGATTTTTCCCAACAATTTAACGAAAAGCATACTAACCCGTCGCTGCGGCAACTGCACCACGCCTTTAACCAGATTAATAATACGTTTAAGCAACTGCAATTCGAGAAAGAAGCCCAGTTCCATTATTTGCAAACCATTTTGCAACTGATTGATACCGGTATTATTTCGTTTGATGCCGTCACCGGCGAAGTAGAATGGATAAACGAAGCGTTTAAACGTACGCTGGGTTTGCCCTACCTCAAACAAATTCATGCGCTGGAAAAACGGAACGAGGCTTTGCACGAAGCTATTGTAAAGCTTAAACCCAACGAGAGCCAATTAGTAAAATTAAAGGTTAACCAGCAGCCCATGCAGTTGCTCTTGTCGGCGACGGCTTTTAAAATGCAGCAGCGCGATTTACTATTGGTAGCTTTTAAAAACGTGAGCACCGCCATCGACGAAACCGAAACGGAAGCCTGGCAAAAATTACTGCGCGTCATGACG
Source organism: Adhaeribacter radiodurans (assembly GCF_014075995.1). Taxonomy (NCBI): domain Bacteria; kingdom Pseudomonadati; phylum Bacteroidota; class Cytophagia; order Cytophagales; family Hymenobacteraceae; genus Adhaeribacter; species Adhaeribacter radiodurans. The sequence goes on from NZ_CP055153.1 coordinate 6,768,969, forward strand.
CACGAGCTCATGAACTCGGTAGCGCCTATTTCGTCGTTAGCCGATACCATGCGCCGCCACTTGCGCCTGAACCGCGAACAATACGAGCAAGAGCAAGTTCCCCAACCCAACGGCGACTTGTTACAAGATATAGAAGAAGGAATTGAGATTATTCAGAACCGGGGAGAAGGTTTGCTACGTTTCGCAAAAACGTACCGCAACCTGAGCAAAGTAAACGACCTTCTCCTCACCACCGTGTACGTAGAAGAATTGCTGAATAGCATTTACACGCTCATGAATCCGCAATTAGAGGAAAAAGGCATTCTGCTGGTAACGGAAATAAATACCCTGGATTTGACTTTACAAGCCGATCCGCGTTTACTGGAACAAGTTTTAATTAACCTGATATTAAATGCGCAACGCGCGGTACTAGGCCGACCAAATCCTACGATTAAACTGGTGGCCGGCAAGCAGGAAAATGAAAAAATTTACATTGACGTAACCGATAACGGCAGCGGCATTCCGGAAGAAATTATTGAGAGCATTTTTATTCCTTTCTTCACCGCGCATAAAGATGGTTCCGGCATTGGCCTGAGTCTGGCCAAACAAATCATGCACCTGCACAAAGGCAACATCCAGGTAAAATCCAAGGAAAACCTCGGTACTACTTTTACTTTGCAGTTTTAGGTTGGTTGTTTGGGTGGTGTTTACCTGTAACGCCAATCAGGAGATTGGCTGTCCGAAACTGCGTAGAGTGCTGACGCTAACTCTACGCAGAACGGGAAGAACGGGAATATATATGAAACAACTTTTTCAGTAATGAATACTTATGTTGTTTGCTTTTTAGAGTCGTAAGAGAGTGCAGTATTAATTAGCATGTCTGCATGAGTATAAATATCATCTAAAGTTTGAATTTCAACTTTACTTTCCTTTTTTGATTCATCAAACAAAGTTATGAATTTACGATTTCCTTCTAAGTATAGCCGACAAACAGGGCGCCGATTATTATTATCAAGTAGCACCGCAAAATAACTTTGTGCATCCCTGTAAACTACTCGATTGGAATCAATCATAGTTCGTAATACAGAACGAACTATGAAAAATGCTTCTTTTTCTAATTCAGTGGTTATAATCCTGTTTTCTTTTATCTCTGTTTCATTATTTTGACTAAGCTGTTCAGGAATATTATTCTCTTGAATATCTCTGTTTGTTTCAGTTTTTAATGCTGTTTTAAGCCGATCACTTATTAAATCACTGACCCATTGATTTAAGGACTTTTTAATAACACCTGTAAATTGTTCAATAACTTTTGCTGTTAACGGACCCGAATAAATTTGCTTTGCAAAGTGCCTTATAAATGCTTCTGATGGATTATTCATTTCTTCCATCATAATCTTTTTAATTTCTCTATTATACTTAAGTTCTGTAGCTGAATTTAATATCTGGTCAACATCAAAAGTGTTTTTATGATATTTTTTCAACTCAAATACAGTGGCTTCGTTCATATCCGTAATATTGAACTCCCAAAATGGTTTATCATCCATTTTATTTGGTTCAACTAAATCCGTATAAAACTTATAAATTATACCATTGGTTAATATACCGAATTTACAAGTTGTAACATGGAAATATCGGTGTAATTGGCTATTATGTACATTTAGATCTTCCTTCCAATGTTTACATTCTATTATTATAGATGCAACGCCATCTTTAAAAATACAATAATCAACCTTCTCTCCCTTTTTTATACCTAAATCTGCAATAAATTCAGGCACGACTTCGTGTGGGTCAAAAACATCGTATCCAAGAGCAGATACAAAAGGCATAATAAACGCATTTTTTGTTGCTTCTTCCGTTTGTATAGAATCTTTTAATCTTGATACTTTATCTCCAAGTGCTTTAATCAAGTCTATAAAATCCATGCTTATCTAAGTTTAGTATTTACAGGTTCTAATATATTAAATTTTAAATTAACTAAATCATGAAATAAGATTTTTCCCGAAATTAATACTAAGCTTTTATAGGGCTTTTAATATTAGTTGATTAGTATTATAATTAATCATGTTCATGAACTTCTGTTTTATTGTTCTGCGTAGAGTTAGCGCAGCGCTCTACGCAGTTCCGGACAGCCAATCTCCTGATTGGCGTTATGAAAAACAACAATTAACACATACATTAAGCAAGTGCAGTTAACTCCAAGACCATACAGCCTGCGTAACCCGGAAGGCATTTACTTTGTTACTTTTTCGGTGGTTTTCTGGCTGGATGTATTTGTGCGGCAAAGCTTTAAAAACTTGTTTGTCGAAAGTTTGAATTTTTGCATCAAAAACAAAGGTTTACGAGTACATGCCTGGTGTTTAATGACCAGTCATGTGCATCTTATTATTTCAGCGGCAGAACCGGAAAAAGTAAATTTGTCGGACATTTTGCGCGACTTAAAGAAATTTACCGCTTCTCAAATCATCCGCGAAATAGAAACAGGTAGTGAAAGCCGGAGAGAATGGTTACTAGATAAATTTAGGTTTGCCGCTAGTCAAAACAGCCGTAATACTACTTATCAGTTTTGGCAACAGGATAACCACGCTGAGGAATTGCTCAGTAATAAATTTATAGATCAGAAGCTCAATTATATCCATGAGAATCCAGTAAAAGAAGGTTGGGTAGAAGAGCCGCAATTTTATGTATACAGCAGTGCTCGAGATTATAGCGGCAATAAAGGTCTAGTTCCAATCAATTTTTTGGATTAATGCAACGCCAATCAGGAGATTGGCTGTACGGAACTGTGTAGAGCGCTCTGCTAACTCTACGCAGAACGAGATTGATTAGAAGAATTACTAATAAATTGCTGCTGTTAGTGAACTACCTAAAAAAGAGAGCGCAATTGGTAATGCGCTCTCTTTTTTATTAAACCTTACTTATCTCTCTACTAGTAGTTTTGTATATACCACGCCCGAAAGGCTCTGCGCTTTTATTAAATACATACCGCTACTAATACCATTTCCCGGGGATAGTTGCGTAGTAGCCGTTCCTTGGCTATCGGCAACTATATTTTTAGAATAAATTAATCGGCCCGACAACTCGTAAACGGCAATGGTTATTTCCTCTTTTCGGGCAAAATTCTTGGCTACTATATTTATCTTATCTCCCGTATTAGGGTTAGGATAGGCTTGAAGAACCAAACCTGAATTACTATTATCAGGTATGGATGGCTTATTGCCCAATACTATGGTATCGGTAACCGGATTTATATTTCGAACAATAAAAACCATATCCTGATAATCCTGATCTTCCGAAACGCCTTCCACGGCGATTAGATAGGTATTGGCAACAACCGAATCGTTTTGATCTTTCACCGGATATACCCGGAAATGATGAGGTAGAGTATTCGGGAAAGTATTTAAAGAATCTTTACTATATACCAGGCGATTGGCTAAAGAAGGCCAACGGGTATAAAAACCGAAAGGCGTGCTACCGGGATCAAAAGTAAACTTACCCGTGCCCTGAACATTTAAGGTTTGGCTTCGCTCATTAGCTACCGTAAATAATTCTTCGGCCGAAAGAGTACTATCCATGGCATACCAACCTAAGGCAGTTGCAATGCCACCAACATCCTGGTTAGCGAAAACAGCCAGCGGTTCTACGGTTACGGGAGCATCCGTGGCACCGATAAATTTTTTAATGATAACTTCTTCTCCTAAAATACGCGCCGTAGAATTAACACTATGAATAATGGGGGTATTGCTATCATCGTCGCCAATGTTTATTTTAAGGCCATGGGCATTTACAATGGCTTGTAAAGAAGGTTCGTTACTAGTACCCCCGCCGGTTGTGCCCAAACCATTTAATACTACTACCGTGTCTGGGTAATTATCAAAAGAAATTTTAACTGAGGCCGTTTTTATGCCGGGCGAAGTGGCATTAAAGCGCACGTTAAAAGTAAAGGCGGTATTGGCGGCTATAATCAAAGGAGAAGTAGCACTTATATCGGAAATCCCATTTAATTCAAATTGGCTGCTATCTACTCCTTCCAGTACAATACCGGTAACTGTTAAATCGGTGTTGCCGCTGTTACCAACGGTTATGGTGTTCTTTTTACCAGGTTTGCCATCTACTATATCGTTATCAGTTATTTTAGTTGGCGTTACTGTGGCAATCGGGGCAATATCGGTAACCGCTTTGGGGCGTAATAATGTAATCTGCGAGGTTTTATCGCGGGCATTATTCCAGTTGTATTCAATTACGTACAGATTCCCGGTTTGTACATCTTCGGCAATATCCAGCGGATTAGTAAAACCAGATAACCCTTCAATGCCGAAAAGGCCCGAACCCGTTTGGAAGCTAACAATATCGTATTTTTGATCATTATCGGGCGAAATAGCAGGATCGTATACTGTTGCGCCTGGTTCTAAAATGATAATGTCGCCGCCGCCGCTAAACCGGCACACCAGCAGTTTTCCCTTTAAAACACCATTAAAGGCATCGCTTTTATATTCAATAACACCATTGGGCGATTTATTCAGGCCAAAATCAAAGGAAGGTCCGCGGTAATTTGCATCCGGCACTGTTCCAACGGGGTATAAATTATTATCCGTAAAGCCCCGGTGCGCTACATATTCTCCTCGCATGGGGTTAGGGTGCCCAAAATAACCAATTGGTCGTTGTGGATTAATCCGGAAAAGGAAATCGTTTTGTACCTGTACTAATTTGGTAGGCGCTACCGCCGGGCCGTTGTAAACCGTACCATCCGGACGGCGGGTGCCTACTACCGTTTGCGGAGTGTTTCCGCCGGCGGCGGAACCATTAGTAGGAGCATATAATTGCCCGTTGCTATGCCATACTAAATCATATGCATTTCTTATTCCGGAGGCATAAATAGTAAGAGGCGCATTTGTAGCATACGGGTTATACGTACCATCAATTAACCACACCTGTTCGCTGGGGGCAGTATTAATAAGGCTTTGATCGGCAGTAGTCCGGGCATTTAAGGGTAGCGTAATACTCGCTAATTTCGATACATCTAACCGTAGAATAGCACCCGCTAATAAGCTTTCTTCTAATTGCCAGCTTGCATCGTACGCGCCCATAGAACTGTGGCTGCCCTGGCTAATATACAGCGCACCGTCCGGACCAAATTGTACGCTATTTGTTAAATGGTCTTTGGTAGAACGGGGTAACCGGGTAATTACTAATTGTTCATTCTGCAAACCGGGTCCGGAAAGTTTCGATAAGTTACCGTCGAAAGAGCCGGTAGTGGTAAAGCCGCCAGAACTGTGCGTTACCCAGGCAATTAAATTGGTAGGCGTGGAAGCTGGATCAAACGTTAAACCAATGGCGGTCCGTTCCCCGTATTTATCTTCCAGAATAGAAATTGCCTCCATGTTGCTTAAGGTGCCATCCTGACTATTAATATCAAATCTTTCTATGGTACCGCTCTGCCGTAAAGCATAAAATTTTCCATCCGGACCAATGGTAACACTGGTGTACTGTTTGCCCATGGTGCTGGGAATCGGTTCTCTGGAGAAAGCTATTTTGCTCCGGCCAGCGGTACCAATACTGCCACCCGTTGTGAAAATGGCTTCGTACGGTAAAAAGGACTGACCGCTATTGGATTTTACTCCGGTTGTAATAATAAACTTATAGCTGGTATTAGGTTCTAAAGCATAGGTCGGCGAAAAGCTGATGGCATCGCCCCCGCCGGTTCCTTGTACAACTCCTACAATTTCGGTAGTATCTGTGGCGGTAATTTTAAATAATTTTACGGTTGAGGTATTTAAGGTAGAATTGTCTACGCCGCCGCGAAATCCTACTACTTCCGGTACATAAAGATTATTAGCGGCAATACTAACTGTATTAATGTTTACGTCTGTCTGTCCGTTTTCGGGTGTAGAGGATACCACATACGGCAAAATATTTTCAGTTTCCAGCACGGTAATTTTTACCGTTAACAAGGCCGGTTCAAAGCCCGGTGCAGTGGCCGAAACCGTTGCTGTGTAGGTGCCCGGAGGCAGCGTTCTGGCCGAAGAATAATCAAAAATAACATTAGGTTCGGTACCAGCATGGCTGGTACTAAACCTTAACCAACCGCTCACACCTGAGTCGTAAGAGGCCTTTAACGCATAGGTTATATCCTTTAAATTAGACGAGTTGTTAAGTTCTAATGAGAATGTTCTAAAAGGAGCGTAGTCTTTTCTAATAGTAATCTCCTGCGAATTAGTAGACCAGAACGCAAAAGGCCCGGTACTCACCGGAACAATACTGGCCGAGTTGATTTTAGTATTAACCCCTCCATCGGCGGTAATAGTGAGCAAAGAATCTTGTACTTGTACCCGGGCGGTAGCCGTTTTAAATCGCGAAGGAGAACCTTCCCGTCCACTTGGTTCAAAATGGCTGATGGCTTGTATGCCTTCTACATTTAAACTATGGCTTTCTGTTGCACTCGTATCAATTATTGCATCACCTACTGTTACAGTAACATCATAAAATCCATTCGGGACCTTTATTTCCCAGTATCCTTCTTCTTTTATACCGTCAAAGGCTCCGTTTATATCATCGGCCTGCATGTGCATGAAGGTGGCTAAGCGGACATCGGCAGGAATAGTACGATTTCGTCCGTTGCCCGGCATTGTTCCCCCACCGGATAAATCTAAAGGAATTTGGTCGCTGCGCTTCTTCCAGCCGTACCATAAATTAGTGCCCTGATTAGAGCCTGTACGGAGACCAAAGGGCTGACCAAAATCAACTAACCAGCCAGTTGGCGGTACAGTGGCTGAGTCTTGAAAATTTACTAAAAGCTCCGGAATAGGTGGGTTAACGGTAAGCTGAATTTGGACCGTATCAGGTTGATAGCCGTCTGCCTGGGCAATTACCGATGCCAGGTAAGTGCCGGGTGTTAAGTTGGTATTAATCTGATCGGGGCCAAATGTGAGAATACCTGTTCGCGCAGCTGGTAAGGTCAGCCAATCGGCTATGGTGTCTTTGGTCAGGCTTACTATTGGTGTTCCAATATTAGGAGTAAGAGCGGTATTCTGGTTAGTAATAGAACCACCCTGAACAACAGTGTAATTTAAATAATCAGGCAGAAAAGCTAACTTTGGCTGGATGGGAGGGTTAACTGATTTTACGCTAAAATTGCCGAAGGAGTACGTAACGGGAGTAATACCATTGCCGTGGGTAGCAAAAATACCCGTATAAATCCGGCTAATATTCAGGCTCATACTATCCAGGCTTAAAGGATTAGCTGTATAAGTATTCTCGGCTACGTTAAGGTAATTAATACTATCCGTAGAGTAGAAACCTTCCGCTGTATTGGTAACCGGGTCTAACACCAGTCGCAAGTGTATTTTGGGGAAGCTTAATCCGGGGTCAAAACCGGCAATACGATAGTCAACCGAATCGGAGATATCCTTTACTTCGCGCCGTAACTCTATTTGGTTGCCCGTTACTACCAACTTAACGTAGTTTTTATCGTTACGTCCCACCCACAAACCGGCTTGCTCACCCGAGGTGCCATTATACGGGTTAAGCAGGGTGGTTTCTATCTGGAGTTTGTTACGGCCGTTTACCTGTACTCCTAAGGTATTAAGCTGGTTATTGCTGGTAGTAAGGGCCTGACCTTTATGGGTAGTTACCTGCAAAGTGCCGGCATTTAAATGTAGTTGGGTGGGCTCATAACCCGGTGCATTGGGGTAACTAACCGTACTATCTTCCGGCAGGCGCGTACCGGAGTAAGGCAAAGCCATGGTAAAACCCGTGCCAAAGCCGTACTGGTCAGGTAGAGTATTTGTTTTCGGGGTATCAAATCTTAAGATATAAGGTAAACTTACCGGCAGCTTAGAACAGTATAAAATACTAAAAGGGGAACAGGGTATGGGGGGTACTTTAAAGTCAAAATAAGTAATTACAGCAAGGTTAGAAGGATCTATAGCAGTAATTTTAACTTTCAAGTCGGCACCATCACTAGGAGTGGTGCCACTAAAAGTAAGAGCGGTACTGGTAAAAGTAATCCAGGTAGGTAACGGGCTGCCATCTTGTAAAGTAGCGGTGTAAGTTAAGGGCTGCCCGTCCGGATCAATGTATTGCCCAACAGAGAAGCTAAAAACACTATCACCGGGTATTATTTGGTTTGCCGGTGCTTGTACTGCTACGGGAGTACCGGGTAAGGAAATACTAAAATTATCGAAGGAGTAAGCAATGGGAACTGTGCCGTTGCTGTAGGTTGCAAAGATACCCGTATACACCCGGCTATCCATCAGGCCCATATCAGCCAGGTTTAAAGTGGAGTTGGGGGCCCCCACGTTAAGGTAAGTAATACTATCCGTAGAGTAAAAAGCTTGGGCGGTATTGGTAGCTGGGTCTAACACCAGGCGCAAGCGTACTTTTTGCGTATCTAACCCCGGGATAATACCGGTAATAAGCTGATCAATTGGTTCGGAAACATCGTTTACTTCACGGCGTAACTCTATTTGGTTGCCTACCACTACCAGCTTCAGGTAAGTTTTATCGTTACGTCCCACCCACAAACCGGCTTGCTCCCCAGAAATTCCACTATAAGGGTTAAGCAGGGTAGTTTCAATCTGAAGTTTATTCCGTGTGTCGACTTGTACCGCTAAGGCGTTAACCTGATTGTTGCTGGCTCCAAAGGCAGAACCTTTGTGGCTAACTACCCGCAGCATACCATTAATCAGGGACAGATTAGTTGGTTCGTAGCCCGGAACATTGGGAATGCTGGCAGCGCTGTCTTCCGGCACTCGTAGTCCGGAGTAGGGCAGTGCTAAAGTAAAGCCGGTACCAACTTTGTTGCTATCAGCCAGGGTATTGGCAACCGGAGCATCAAAGTTTAAATTATAAGGCAAGCTTACCTGTAATTTTGTACAAGGTAAGGTGCTCAGGAAAGAACAGGAATCGGCAAAGCTGGCAGAATTAACTTTAGTGGCTGCTTCTTTAGAAGCTAAGTCGGTTGCAAGTGTTCGTGCCCACGTATTTTGCATCAAAAGCATGCATCCTACTATCCAGAGCAGATAATACTTTTTTTGCCAAAAAAATAAACAGAAGGTATTGTTATTAGTAAAATTTGGTTTCATTAGATAGTAGGGTTGTTGGTTTAATGAAATAAGCTTTTGCCAATTTCAACGCGAAGCGGACAGATGGGCGCAGATAGTAAATTTAGAATAATACTTAAAGGAAAAGTAAATGAGCTACTAGTAGTTTAAACAGAATTAATCCATCTATTTAAGTATAGAAAGTAGAATAATTGGGTAGTAGCCTCCTTCATGGTAACACTATATAGATCAAAAGAAAATTTTATATTATTCCAAGTATTTTTACTGGTTAAAGGGGCAAAATGTTTCCTTGAGTATGTTTAGCTTTATATTTTATCACGGGTAATTTTGTTCTTATACTTACTTAATGGATTTACTTGGTAAAAATACCAAATAAGGAGCTGTATTAGTATAAGATATTTTGGCGTTAAAACCAAGCTTTACTTGTTTTTACTACAGAAAAGAGGAAGTAATAGGTTCTGAATTGTAGATAGGTTCTAATATCAGTTCCAGGCAATGGCTATGCTTTCCATCGTAGCTTGGCCGTTCTTTTAGTAAATAATAATTTAAGGAGCGCCTCGTTTTTTATAAACTATTTAAATACAACATGCGGCGGAATATAGCCCGATTACTTAAATCCCGAAACTACTATTTACTATTTACACCCAGAAAAAGTGTGGCTTGGTTAAAGTGGTGCGCCGGGGGAGTAGCGGGTATAATCGGTGCTTTTTTACTCCTTAATGTTTTGTTTCCGTTGCGGGTGCAAATTACCTATTCACCGGTAATTACTGCCAGCGATGGTAGCGTGATAAATGCTTTTTTAAACCCGGATGATAAATGGCGCATGCAATTGCAACCCGGCGAAATTAATCCGTTACTAAAAAAAGCTTTACTGCTGAAAGAAGACCGGTATTTTTATTACCATCCGGGAGTAAACCCGGTAGCACTGGGGCGGGCATTTGTTAATAATGTTACGGCGGGTAAAACTACTTCGGGGGCTTCTACTATTACCATGCAAGTGGCGCGTTTGCTGTACCCTAAAGAAAGAACGCTTAAAAATAAACTGGTAGAACTTTTCCGGGCTTTGCAACTGGAATGGCGCTACAGCAAAGACGAGATTTTAACTTTATACCTGAACCTGGTGCCCTTCGGTGGAAACATTGAAGGAGTAAAAGCAGCTTCCGTTTTATATTTTCAGCAATCGCCGAAACAGTTGAGTCTGGCGCAGGCGGTAACTTTAACGGTTATTCCAAATAAACCTTCGTCGTTACGCATTGGCGTACAAAACAGCCGTATTGTAGCTTTCCGGAATAAATGGCTCCGGTATTTTGCCGAACAAAAAGCATTTCCAGAGAAAGAAATTGTTGATGCCATAAACGAACCGTTAGTAGCCGTTCGGAGCGCAGCCCCACAAATAGCGCCTCATTTTGCTTACCGTTTACTACAACAATATCCTAATCAGGTTATTATTCAAACCAATCTGAATCGGGCCATTCAGGAAAAGGTGACTCAACTAGCCTATAATTATTTGCAACAACTGCGCCCTAAAAATATCCGGAACACCTCGGTTTTAGTAATTAATAATCAAACCAAAGCCGTGGAAGCGTACCTGGGTTCTGCCGATTTTTCTGACAGCGAACATGGCGGACAGGTAGATGGCATACGGGCGATCCGTTCGCCGGGAAGTACTTTAAAACCACTTTTATACGCCGTCGCTTTTGATAAAGGCCTGATTACTCCCCGCACTATTATCAGCGATGTGCCAATAGATTACGCCGGTTATCGGCCCGAAAATTATTTTGGCAATTACAACGGTAATATTACCATTGAATATGCGCTGGCTACTTCCCTCAATATTCCGGCGGTAAAAATGCTCGACAAATTAGGCGTGCCTACGTTCGTAAACAAACTAAAACAAGTTGAATTTAAGCAGATAAAAAAAGATAGTAACGACTTGGGTTTATCGTTAATACTAGGCGGATGCGGGGTAAAGCTTGAAGAATTAACTGCTTTGTATACTGCTTTTGCGAACCAGGGCGGGTACACGCCTTTACGGTGGCTGCAAACAGAAAAATTAAATAAAAAGCGTCCGATAATTTCGCCGGCTGCCAGTTACGTAGTGAACCAGATTTTAACCCAGTTGCAGCGACCTGATTTACCACATAATTTTCAAAACAGTGGCCACTTGCCCAAAATAGCCTGGAAAACCGGTACCTCGTACGGCCGCAAAGATGCCTGGAGCATTGGGTACAATAAAAAATATACCGTGGGCGTATGGGTGGGTAATTTTTCCGGCGAAGGAGTACCGGAACTCAACGGGACTGATTCGGCCACCCCGCTCTTGTTCGATATTTTTAATACCATCGATTATAATTCTGTGAACGATTGGTTTACGGCTCCGGCTAGTTTGGCTCAACGCAGCGTTTGCACCGTAACCGGCCAACCAGCCAATACTTTTTGCTCCGACCGGGTGCTAGACACGTATTTACCCGGAATATCACCGGTTAAAAAATGCGAACATTTGAAGGAAGTAACTGTTTCAGCGGATGAGAAATACGCGTATTGTACTACCTGCCTGCCCGAAACGGGCTATATCCGGAAACGGTACCCCAACTACGCACCCGAAATTTTAACTTTCTACGAAGCCGAACATATACCGTATGTTAAAATTCCGGCTCATAATCCTCAGTGTCCGCGTATTTTTAGTGAATTTGCGCCGGTTATTACGGCGCCCGCCCCAGATATGGAATACTTACTGGAACGAGCCGAAAAACAAAAGCTCATGCTGCACTGTAACGCTCACAACGAGGTAAAACAAGTATACTGGTACATTAACGATAAACTATTTCAGGCCGCCAGGGCTAATCAAAATTTATTTTTTACCCCCGAAAAAGCGGGCCGCTACAAAATTTCCTGCCTCGACGATCAAGGCCGCAACACCAACAGCTTTATCACTGTCCGGTTTTTAGATTAGGGTAGTTTCTTATATTAAATCGGAGTATTGAATTTTAGCTTTCTATTTCTCACGAAGTAACCAAGGCATTTACTTTTTTGAGACTTCCATTCTTTAAAGCGTTTATCTGCTTACTCAAAGGGTAAATAGAGAAGTAATACCAAATCATATCAAAAAGCTGTTATCGATTTTGTTGTTATTCTTTGGAGCCTTTTCAAGCCTCCAGGTTGTGGTGCTATCTAGTTTGACATGGCTGAGTTTGCCTCGTGGCCGGCGGGCCTCGTTTAGCTGTTTCGGGTGGTTTAGCGAACCTTGGCTCGTTGCACTGCGCCATGCTGCTTTGCAGCACCGGAACGCTAAAAGGCCCTCAACAGCCAAACTGGTATTTCTTGCGAGTGGCTGCTGATATTACTACTTATTAACTCCTCCAATTACTTTAAAAATATTGCAAGCTCCCCTCCTATTTTAAGAGGGGCAGGGGTGGTAAAAAATAGCAACTTAATTTAACTCATCAGCTTACAGAGAATTAGTAATCTGTACATTGTAAATATAAAAAGTCAGTAAAAACAAAAAAAATTTAGGCTACAAGCAACTAACACCAGTTTAGCTGTGGAGCACCTGCTAGGCTTCCGGTGCCGCAGGCATTCCGCAGACGGAGTCGAGGAAAGGAAGACTAGCGAGTGCGGAAGAGCCAAACGGGGCCCGCTAGCCACGAGGCAAACTGGTTACTTCCCAAACAAGTTAGCACCGTAAAATGGAGGCTGGAACAGTCTCTAAAGAATAACAGCAAAATCTGCAATAACAACTACTGCTTACTATCTGGTATTATTTACTTTTTCAACCCTAAAAGTTCAATAGAATGAATAAGCAGTAGTATACTCTTAACTGCCTCAAAGTAAACCAGCTTTTTATTTTCTTTCCTTCTTTCGTATCTTTGCGGCCTTATATAGCAATATCATGATTTCAGTAGATTCGGTAAGTGTAGAGTTTAACGGTGCGGCTCTTTTTAGCAATGTTGGTTTTAATATTAACGAAACGGACCGAATTGCCTTGATGGGTAAAAACGGGGCGGGAAAATCGACCTTACTTAAAATTATTGCCGGCGTTAGTAAACCTACCCGGGGCAAAGTATCGGCACCCAAAGACGCCGTAATTGCTTATTTACCGCAGCATTTACTTACCGAAGACGATGCTACCGTGTTTGAAGAAGCTTCGAAAGCATTTAGTAAAATTCTGGCTATGAAAACCCAGATGGACGAGCTGAATGCTCAACTGGAAGTCCGAACCGATTATGAATCCGAAGAATACTACGCCATTATTGAACAAGTATCGGAGTTAAGCGAAAAATATTACTCCGTCGAAGAAATTAACTTTGATGCCGAAGTAGAAAAAACGTTGAAAGGTCTGGGCTTTTCGCGGGAAGATTTTTCGCGGTCAACGCGGGAGTTCAGCGGGGGCTGGCGCATGCGCATTGAACTGGCCAAAATACTCTTGCAGCAACCCGATTTAATTTTGCTCGATGAGCCGACCAACCACCTGGATATTGAATCAATTCAGTGGCTCGAAGAATTTCTGGTAAATAATGCCAAAGCGGTAATTGTTATTTCGCACGATAAAACCTTTGTGGATAATATTACCAACCGCACCATTGAGGTTACCATGGGGCGCATTTACGATTACAAAGTAAATTACACCCAGTACTTGCAATTACGCCAGGAACGGCGCGAGCAACAGCAACGCCAGTTCGAAGACCAGCAAAAAGAGATTGCCGAAATTCAGGGGTTTATTGATCGGTTTAAAGGCACTTACTCGAAAACCTTGCAGGTGCAATCGCGGGTAAAAATGCTGGAAAAGATTGAGTTGATTGAGGTTGACGAAGTAGATACTTCGCATTTAAATTTAAAATTTCCGCCCGCGCCGCGTTCCGGCAATTACCCCGTTATCGTAGATCATCTTACTAAAAAATACGGCGACCATACGGTTTTCCAGGATGCATCGCTTACCATTGAACGGGGTCAGAAAGTAGCTTTTGTGGGCAAGAACGGTGAAGGTAAATCGACGCTGGTAAAAGCCATTATGAGCGAAATAGATTACGAGGGTAAGTTACATTTGGGCCACAACGCCATGATTGGCTATTTTGCCCAGAACCAGGCGGCCTTGCTCGACGGGGAATTAACCGTTTTTCAAACCATCGACCAGATTGCTGTGGGCGATGTGCGCACCAATATTAAAAATATTCTGGGCGCCTTCATGTTTAGTGGCGATACCATTGAGAAAAAAGTAAAAGTATTGTCAGGTGGCGAGAAAACCCGTTTGGCCATGATTAAATTGTTGCTGCAACCGGTTAACCTTTTAATATTAGATGAGCCGACCAACCATTTGGATATCAAAACCAAAGATATTTTAAAAGACGCACTGAGAGCATTCGACGGTACCCTGATTCTGGTATCGCACGACCGCGATTTCCTGGACGGATTGGCCACCAAAGTATTTGAGTTCGGCAACAAACGCATTAAAGAGCATTTCGAAGATATTAACGGTTTCCTGCGCAACAAGAAAATGGAAAACCTGCGCGAAATAGAACGAACCGCAAAAAAGTAAATTTTTAGTAAAAATTCGGCCTGAACGCCTCTTTAAAATAGAAGGAGGCGTTCAGGCCGAATTTATTTTATTCAAAATATAGAATTTCCCGAAAGAGGCTGCTATCTATTTTAGTGAAACTTATTTACGTGCCATTCTTCGTGTACCCAAGTAAAGGAAGAAGGCATTAGCCAACCCCGCAGTACTTCCTGTATTATTTTTACGCGGGTGCATAACCTTCTACGAATACGGGCTGTCCGGTTTCTTTGCCTTCTACTACTTGCAGGTACGTTTCTGCCACCTCTGCTGCCGAAGGCCAGGGACTGGCATCCATCCCTATTGCCGCTGCCGTTTCGGCTACCCAAGGTGGATGCACAATAACAATCCGGCGACCTTCCGTTAAATCCAGGGCGGCTGCTTTGGCAAATCCTTCCAGCCCGGCATTTACCATCGTTATCATAGCGGTTTGTGGGGCGGGGGCGTAGGCCAGAAAACCGCCGGTAATAACAAACACCCCATTAGGGCGCAGCTTGCTCAATCCCTTACGTACCATATTTATCTGACCCATTAACTTGCTTTGCAGCGATAATTGAATATCCGCGTCGGTGAGCTTATCCAATGCTACAAAAGCGGCGTCGCCGGCTACTGTAATAATGGCATCCACTTCCTCTACCTGGTTATAAAAGGCATCAATGCTGGCCGCATTAGTAAAATCAACCGAGGGCTGCGAAGACCGGGAAGCTGCTACTACTTCGTGGCCATTTGCTTGAAGCAATTTAACTACTTCTTTTCCTATAGTGCCGGTAGCACCTATTACAATTATTTTCATCAGTTCCGTTTTAGTTTTTTATGGATTAAACAAACGTTAATATTTCAGGCTTCGGGATATTTCCTGGGTAATTACTTTTTCAATTGTTTCTTTTGAATGCATGCCCCGAAGTACTTTGTCGCCGATAATTAAGGTTGGTACCGCCGAAATTTTTGCATCTTCATAGGCATGTTTCAGGGCTTGCTTGTGTGCTGCTTGGTATTTTCGATTTTCCAAAAGTATTCTGAATTCTTTTTCATCAAGCCCTAACTCACCGGACAGCTTCGTTAACACATCCACGTTGCCAATATCCAACTCTTCCTGGAAGAAAGCTTTCAGCATTCGTTCATTGTAATCCTGCGCTTTACCTTGTTCTTTGGCATACTGGTAGCCTTCAAATGCCAGATGTGTATAGGGTTGCGGCGAAACTCTGGGAAGTTTAATGGGTACTCCCATTTGCTGGGCCATGGGATAGACGGATTGTTCCCACACTGATTGCAAATAATCACCTTCTGGTTTTAAGGTAGGAGTAGGATAAGGGCGTAGTTCAAATGGCATCCATTCTACTTCCACCTCTTTGCCCTTAGTGGCTTCATCTAAAGATTTTTTCGCCAACAAGCAATATGGGCATACATAATCAGAGTAAACGCGAATTTTTAATGCCATAGAATTGCTAATGATTGTTGGGAATACTTTTCTCGGCTAAGATTATCAAGCTACAAGCATACTTTCTGCTACTAAAATTACGCTCGCCAAGATTTTGTAGAAAGAATTTACTTTTTTAACAATTGCAATAACTGGTGTGCAGCTTCTTCAGAAGAAGCAGGATTTTGTCCGGTAATGAGCAAGCCATCCTGTATCACATACGAGGCCCAGTCTTCTTTTTTAGAATAATCACCGCCTTTGTTCTTTAATTCATCTTCTAATAAGAAAGGAACCACATTGGTTAATTGTACAGCTTCTTCTTCGGTATTAGTAAAACCAGTTACTTTTTTGCCTTTTACCAAGGGCTCGCCAGCTTCATCCTTTGCGTTCAACAACACGGAGGGAGCATGGCACACAGCGGCAACTGGCTTTTTGGCTTTCCAGAATTTTTCTATTAGGGCAATGGAGTTCGAATCACCGCTCAAATCCCACAACGGTCCATGACCTCCGGGAAAAAACACTGCATCAAAATCATCGGCATTTATCTCGCTTAATTTTTTTGTACGGGCTAATTGCTGCTTTAATGCTTCATCTTTCTCAAAACGTTTGGTGGCTTCTGTTTGCGCATCGGGCTCTGCACTCTTCGGATCAATGGGCGGTTGTCCGCCTTTGGGCGATACCAATGTAATATCTGCCCCTGCATCTTTTAACGTATAATAGGGAGCAGCAAATTCTTCTATCCAAAATCCTGTCTTTTTTCCGGTGTTTCCTAATTCACTGTGCGAGGTTAATACAATTAACACTTTCATACTTGTTATTTTTTAGATTTTAAATAGAACAAGGTTTACGAGTGCTTTGTTAGAACAGTTTAACCGAACTATAACGGAATTAGTAAGAAGCCTTCCTTCGGACTTAGAATTGTTTAATTTTTTACTAAATGCACAAAGAGTATCTTTTTGTCTTGGTGCTTACACATTTATCTTCTACTTAAGTCAATTTACTAACTAGCTGGTCGATTTACCAGCAACCATTCGGCGGTTGCCATTCAGAGGTACAAGGATATAACCATAGCGTTCTAAAAGTTTAAACGGGAAAATGAAGCAGGATGATGGGGAATTCTTTATATTCAGGGTAAATACCTAGACAAACTGCTATGAACGAAATAAAAAAAGAAGACATCAAACAAGAAGTATTTGACCTTTATGATGACTATGCCCACAACCGGGTGGATAGGCGTGAGTTTATTCAAAAGCTATCTACTTATGCAGTGGGGGGGCTTACCGTAGCATCATTGATGAGTTTTCTCATGCCCGATTACCAGGGTGCTATCCAAACCAAACCAAATGATCCGCGCTTAAAATCAGAATACGTTAATTATTCTTCGCCGAAAGGTGGCGGAACCATTAAGGCCTTGTTGTCGATGCCGGTAGATGCAAAAAAGAAACTCGGTGGCATTGTAGTAGTGCACGAAAACCGGGGTTTAAATCCGCACATTGAAGACGTTGCCCGAAGAGCCGCGTTGGCCGGATTTGTTGCCATTGCTCCCGATGCTTTAACCCCATTAGGCGGATATCCGGGCAACGACGATCAAGGTCGTGAATTACAAAGTAAACGGGACCGCAATGAAATGTTAGAAGATTTTATTGCCGCTAATGATTATTTAAAAAGTCACACAAGCAGCAATGGCAAAGTGGGAGTAGTAGGTTTTTGCTTCGGTGGATGGATTGCTAATATGATGGCCGTACGTATTCCGGATTTGGCGGCTGCCGTTCCCTTTTACGGCGGTCAGCCGACCACTGAAGATGTACCCAAAATAAAAGCCCCTCTGCTGTTGCACTATGCCGCTCTGGATACCCGGGTAAATGAGGGCTGGCCCGCCTATGAAACAGCATTAAAAGCAAATAACAAAGAATATACGGCTTACATGTACGCCAATGCGAACCACGGCTTTCATAACGATACCACTCCCCGTTACGACAAGGCAGCAGCAGAATTGGCCTGGAAACGTACTGTTGACTTTTTTAAGGAAAAGCTAAATAAATAGTAAATAGAAGGGGGAGTAATTTACTACCAAGTAAGTTAATAGCTTGGTAGTAAATAAAATCCGTAGATAATAACTATAACTAGCTTTCAACAGGCGAAAAGTAAATTCCTGTTTTGAATTTTACTCTTCGCCTGTTAAATGCCAGGTTTTATTGCCAGGTATTCATTTCTGTATCCATCCAATTAATACGAGTGGACAGCCAATCTTTTAAATACTGCACTTCGTTTTCATAAGAACCCATTACTACAATATTAGGCCAGGCGTAAGTATCTAAAATATTCCATTTTTCGAAGTTCTCTTTCTGGGAATATTTTAGCTGCACCGCCGTACTGTTAATGTAAGTAAAAAGAGAGTTTATGTCTTTTTGCTTTACCTCCCGCCACCGCTCTTTTACTTTGGTTCTAAACGCGGGATCTTGAAACAATTGACCAATCCAGGGAGAATTTTGAAGCCACCATCCCTGGGGGCTTTCGTTGCCATTATAGTTAATATTGCCTAGGGCAATATCAAAATCCCAAACCGGACCGAGAGTAAGTTTACCACCCCTATCTTTATACAGGTAAACACTGGAATGAAACGCCGCATCATTGTTTTTCAAAAGCTCATTTACTAAATACCAGTTAACAAAACTTTCGGTATCAATATACTGTTCGTAGGTGCTTTTTGCTTCTGAACTGCCAATCGAATAAATAGCACTCTCGGCGGCTTGCACGTAATTTTTAATATAACTTAATTGTTGGGGAGAAATATCATCCGGTGATTTAATGGTGATGGGAATATTGTTTTGGGTATGAAACCAATAATCTTCGTCTAACCGGGCATCCACTTCCAGGAAATATCCCCCCGTAATAACATCTTCGGCATTGTCGGTTGGTTTTAATTCCTGGATATTGACCCGGTCTTTCGCTACTTTCAGGTGCTCGGTGAGTAAGTAATTGCCCAGGTACTCCCCGTTAATAAATACTTCTACAAAACGGGAACGGGGCGTATAGGGCAGGCCAAACCTACGGCTTAATTCAAAAGCTACGGCATTCCGCATGAGCGATTTATCCGAAAAATTAGCCAGTAGAGACCATTCCTTATCGGCGGGCATTCCGAGTAAAGCTGCTTTTTCGGCTAATTTTATCTTGAATGGTTTTTTGGGCATTAACCAGGTAGTATTTCCCCGGCCTCTAATTTCAATGGCACTGTTAAAAGTACCCGAACCATTGGAGTGATCGCCTTCCAGTTTCATCTGCGCTTTAATATAATCATCTTTCGAGGTAATGCCGGCTCTGTTTTCGGTATTAATGTATATAATGGGTAAGCCGGTAAACGAATGAATTTCAACTAAGTATTCTTTCTGGGTGCCGTCTTCGGCTTCTACCACGTATTTCAGGGGTTGACTGAAATCATTTACCGTAACGCCACTTTCCTGCACCATGTCTGCTACTTTTACCGTTTTGCCGGTGGTAGTAAAGGTGGCAATCAGATTTTTATGACCACTGGTATACGGAATAATAGCCACAATTTTATTATCCTCAATTTGGCTAACAACATCCTCCAAGAGTTGGGCAGGGTTATTTTTTTCTTCAAACTTGAAAGATACTATATCTTTGGCTCCCTCACTATCGGGGTTAACAAATACTTGATAGGTTCTTTTACTACCATCTGCTGCTTCTACCACATAATTCAAGGGCTTACTAAAATCATTGATCGTTATTCCGCTTTCCTGAATAATATTATTAACCCGAACCTGTTTTCCGGTAGTAGAAAAGGTAGCAATAAGGTTGGTTAAATTTGTTCCAGCAGGTACTGTTGCTTCAATGGAATTTCCCTCAATTTTAAAATCAATGTTTTTTTGGAGAACACGCGCGTTTTTCTGAGCTTCAAACTGGAACTTAGATATCTCCGCAACGGGATTTTCTTCTTCTTTCTTACAACTAATAAAAATAAGTAATAGCCAAATAAATACTCGTACTTGTCTTTCCATTAACTTCTTGCTTTATTATGGTTTTGCCCAAAATAAGGAATAATCATAAAAAATATTTGCAGTAGCTCACTAATTAGTATATTATACTTAAATAATCTAATTTTTTATTGTTTTATAAATAAGAGGTAATCCTTTCTATTAAGCAGAAAGAATATTTAAGGAGAGATTGGCTACTACTTGCAGGTAAATATTCAAGGCTTATTCAGTAAAGAAAACCAATATTCTTCCTACTAATAATTTATACTGTATGGCCGTTATATTGCATATTAATTTGGCTCTTTTTATACCAATTACACAATAGCCTAGGGCGTCTTGCAATTGCTCTGCGATAAAATTTTAACCTCCGGATAGCATGAAAATATATGGATTAGAAGACTTTGGTATAACCGAGTCCGATTTAGTAAATAATTATGCTGCTAAGAAATTTAACGTAGAAATTAAATTCTCTTATTATCCGGATGTTGAAAGTTTAAAGCCTTATCCCGTGGAGCAAAGGCGAGCGCTTGTTTGTCAACATTTTAGAGACCAATTAAAAGTGGTAAAAGATAATTACCCCACCCGCGATTATCAAATAATTGGCACCCGCTTTAAACCCTGGGGAATTACCGGACAATTAACAGGGCAACAACTAGCCGAGCTGCAAAACAACGAACAACTCACCTATATGAATGTGGAGCAGGTGGAAGGAGTTCAGAAAATAGAAAAGCAGCCGGAACCAGAAGACGAAGCCTTGCCTCAATATTATAGTATAAAGGGTTTGTTTGTGGCAGAATTTGATGGTTCAGATTCTAGTACTGGGGTGCAACTGACAGAAGAGCGTGTTGTATTAGTAAAAGCTCTGAATTGCGAGGAGGCCAAAAAGAAAACCCGGCTGGAATTTGATAAATACAGCCAAGCGGAAATATTTACGAGTAGCTACCATTTTACTAAGTGGAAATTCCTGAATATACTGGATATTTATGACTTGGGAATAGCGGAAATTGATCCGGAAGGGACAGAAGTATATAGCATTTGGAAAAAGCGAAAACTAAAAGAATCGGATTACAAAGCTAACAAACCTTATATTTAGCATAGTAGCTCTCATTTAACATTTTCAGGGTGCACTTTAAAAATTCTATGGTTACCATTATTCACCAGTAGTTTAAAATTACTTATTTCTAAGTCTATTATATCCTTCCTTTAAGAAATGAAAAGTAACTTTCTGTTATCAATGTTTATTCTGCTTTTAAGCTGCCAAAAAACAGAAACTACTAAGTCAACCAAAGAACTCGTAAAAGGTGTCTGGAAAGCTACTGCCATGAGAACCGAATACTATAATGCTGCTAACGTTAAAGTATATGAAGAACCAGTGCATCAAACAGAGAGTACTATAACCATTACCGACAAGTACATTACTTTTGCTAATCCGGGTTCGAAGGGCACTTATAAGCTAGAAGAAAACAAAGGGAAAAAGTACATTTATGCTTCTCCGCCTGATGGTGAGCCTCCCCAGCCTTATGAAATTAATACTCTGACGGAATCCGGAATGACTTGGCTGATGGATTTGCCTAAATATACCTATTCTGAAAAAGGAGTAAAAAAGCTAGCCGCCAAATGCTGTATTAGAATAGATTTTCAGCGGCAATAATAGACTTTATAAGGCGAAGCTTATTTTTCGTACTCGTAGTAATGTTAAAAATATATTTCTGCTGTTTTTTACTTTCTGTTTGGGTTCTTATCATTTCAAGAGTACAAATAAGGGACAAAATTAAAATAAAGTAAATCCGCGTTTTCTATAATTGGCCTTCAGGAGGAATCTATTTTACTTTGCAGCCTAAAAGATTCCTCCTGAATTATAGAATCGTTTAACTTGTTTTCTTTCAGTTACTTATTTGTTTTATTTTATTCCCAATATCTTGCATTGGTAAGTAGCTGGCCTTCATCAGAAAATACCTGTTTTAATTTCTGATTAGATTTTTCCAGTTCTACTTGATAATAAACTTCGCCCGCTTTTTCCACTTTTTCAAGGTCTTCTATTAAGTATGCCGAAAAATTATCCTGGAGCACAGCCGAAATATCCTTGGGTAAATCATACCCCGTAACATCACTCTTGTACAGTACAAGTTTACCAGTAGCATCAATAAAGGAAGAGCAGTCGGTTAAACCTAACTTAAAATTGGCTTTGTATAGATTCTGCTTTTTTTCCCATTTCAGGCCGAAGGCATCGGGAAAATTAGTCAATAAGGTGTTTTTTACTAAAGTGGGCACCACTTTGGGGCTAATGCTCTGGCTGCAGGCGAATAAACTACTACAGGTAAATAGTACCCCGAACACAAATGTTTTCATGATCTAACTTTTTAGATTTACTTAATTTTTAAATCAAAACTCGGAGCTAAAACCGGAAAGAATTAGGAACAAAAAATAAAGTTGGACTTTACAATCAGAAGCATCTTAGTCATAAATAAATGGACTTGCATAACCATGAGTAAAATTCCCCACGGCTGATAGGCTCCAGTTGCACTAAAAAACTTAGAATTAACGGATATACTTCTGCCTCAAAAATTTACCCAGTTAAGAGGTACTAAGGTATAGAGTTAAGCGCCCTCCTTGGGCAATACTATTGTGCTTTAACCTTATTATTCAGGAAAACCAGAACCGGCGAATAACTTTTGGTGAACTTACTTACAGACAAGTAAATAAATACCGGACTTGGACATAATAGATTAGCAGAAAAGTAGCTTACTGCTATACGGTACGATTCACGGGAGCCAGCCATAACTTTTCAGGTACTCAACCAGGCTCGGATCGTTGGCAGACAAGGCGGGTAACCAGATGCCTACCCGTTTGCGCTTCCAGAAAAGCCCTTGAGCATTACCGGTTTAGCAAATGTATACTGGTATAACACTGCCCGAATGTAGCGCGGTGGTTGGTTGGGAAAGGGATTGCTCTTAAACAAACTTACCGACCCGGGATCATTATGCAAAAGTTTCCAAACGAGGTGGAGCGTCCAGGGATATTCTTCGGGTGAGGACATGGCCGCAAACCACATTTGCCAGTCTAAACGCAATTGATACGGCGCTATTTGCGGTGGGCGCTTGTTTAAAGAAACTGGTAGTCCTTTGTAGATATAAGGTTGCCAATTGGCTTTGTCGTCAGGGTTGGCGTCCAGAGTTCCTTCAAATACTACATTTAGCCGTTCTTTACCTACGGTTCCAAAAGCGCCGTAAGTATTTACCAGTCCAAGTGGATCGAAGGACGTATTCATAATTTGACTGGGTGATAACAGATTAATAGCTGGCTGAATGCTCAGGATGGCAATAAGAGCCGTTGCCACCCAGGCAGTTATACGCATAGGCGAAGATTCTTCGGCGTTTGCTGCCGCAGTTTCGGCCATACGCACCAGTCGCCGGGGGAGTAGCCGCGCCCAGAAACCATCATCGAAACAGGCTAAAGCGGGAATAATCGTAAGCCAGTTTAAAAAAGAAAGATTGCCGCTTAAAATAATGTTAAACTGAAATAACACAATTACTACTCCCGCAATATGGCGGGCCAACCGAGGCCAGAAAACAAACCAGGGGGCTACCAATTCGCCCAGATGATTGAACCAGACGCCAGTTTTCAGAACGGCATGCGGTAAAAAATGAAACCACCGGCTTAAAGGTCCAGGAATAGGTTGCGTTTCGAAATGATAATACAAAGCAGTCGCATCGCGCCAAATTTCATCTCCCCGGATTTTAATTAACCCGGCTCCTAACATAATCCGGAAAATTAACCAGCGAAATAATACAATAATCGGAAAAGGTGGTTCGCGTTTCGGGAAAGGCCGCAGGTCGAGTAAGGGACAAAGAAAAATAGCCAGGAATCCGGTTTCGGTAAGCTGTATTTCCCAGCCGTAACCGTACCATTCTTGTCCTACGTGCTTAATGGATATATAAAATACCCATAGTACCATCAGCATCAGTGCATTCGCGAAGCCAGCTGCTACCACGCAGGAAATAATAAATCCGGCCCAGGCAATTGTTAAAAGAGCCGTGTCAGAATGCCAAAACCAAAAAAGTGAGGGCAAGCGCAAAAAGCCGGCACTAACCGAGCCAAGAGCGGTACTTACCCGGTTTAAATAAAGCTCTACCGGCAACAGTCCATGCGAGCCAATTAAAGGAATAATCTGGTTAATAGCCACCAGAAAAGCAATGGCGTAAATTACTCCCAGCAAGCGAAGGATAACAAAGCGGGTAAGCCAATAAGTTGGCGGCGATTCTAAATCCATTTTGTTTTTCCTAAATGGAAGATAATACCTCTGTTGCTTTATTCTTCTTAGCAGATTAGATAAGCAGGGAGATTGCTATTCATCTGCGGATGCAAGTTGTGCTTACCTTATCTTTTAAGCCAGATTTTCTGACTAATTCTTGTCTGTAAATACGTAAGAACAGTTAGTTGTTTTCTGTTTAAGATGGATTGTTTTACGCCGATAAATCAGAATAATAAAAGAGAGAAATTACCCAAGAGCAGGAAGGTAGGTTTTGCATTTACTAATATTAACCAATAGTTATTTTGAGATGGATTTTTTTCTTTTTTGATGAGTGTAAGCCACTCCTGGCAATTGTATTTACTTTTTCTTTTCCTGATTGGCTTTTACTACTTCTCTGATTGACTTATCTCTAATTAGAACATCTTTTATAACGGCGTTTCCATTGTTAATACTTACTAAAGCGTACGTTATTTGAGTAGTGTCTTGCTGCAGTTGCTGGTAAATTAATTCGGCGTCATACGCTTTCGACTCTTCCAGGTAAAAGCGGTCGAATGGATAATCAATCGTTAGCTGGTTAGAGCCATTATCTGTAACGTAGCGCACTTTAGCTTTTACAAAAGGCACGTTGTTTCCCGGCTTTTCTTTTGCAACTGATTTTATTTTGGCAAAACCATCTTTGCCTATAGCAAGCGAAACGTAAACAGGTTCGCCGGTAATCCAATTCTCTTTTTCCGGAACTTTAATTTCGTTTTCGGCATAATTTAAGGTAATGTATTTACCTCGGAAAGGATCGTGCGGATCAACGGGGGCCGTTTTAAACTTAAATTCGGTTCCTATTTTCAGTATTTTTTTCTGGTCTAAAATCATTTTGGCCGGAACGTATAACTGCACCAAGGCCACCAGAATAAATGTAGCTATTATAAATTTCTTACTGCTCATTTGTTTTTCTCTTTTTAAGAAGCCAGTAATTTGCCCCGAAGAAACCTGCCCCGACTAATACAAATAATAATCCTCTGATAACAAAACTCAGGTCCGTATCAAAGAACCGGCAGAGTATTAACGTAGTAATAATCAGTAATCCTAAGTTTAGCACGCCTAAATGGCTTTTCGCTGCGCCTTCTCGCATAGTTAAGATACCTATTACTAAAATTAGAAGATTAACCAACCCTGCTGCTATGGGTGCGAATAGCCCGATGATAAAAATAATAATGAAAAAAGTAAAAACAGGTTCTAGCTGCGGTAGAGTGATTAATGCCTTGCTTCTTCGTCTAAAAAATAGAAGCCCTCCGGCAAATAGGGTAATTAATACAGCTGCATACCATTCGGGAGCAGTAAATATTTGGTTGTTGGATAAGAGTTCTTCGCTTACATTTTGCCAGAACCCATTAAAGCTTAAAACAAATAGCAATAACATGGTGCCTAATGTTCCTATTAGCTTATAGCTATTATTTTTGAGCTTTTGCTGCGCGAAAAAATCTAAATTCCCTACTAAAATAAAAAATCCGAAAAGGCTGCAATAAGCTATAAATAATAATTCTTCTGTTTCTTTCGCTACGGTTACCAGTGCTATGGCAATTGATAAAGGGATTAGCCAGTTATGGAAAATCATAAAATTACTGGTCGGCTTTTTTCGGTACAATTGGTAATAATGGGGTAAAATGCCAAACAACAGCAACCAGTACCAATATGAATTAGAGGAAGAACCAAAATCAAGGTGCGTAACATAATACGTAAGGCAGGCTAGGTAAAGCAAGGAGGTACCCGAAGACGGCATCAGGTAAACCAAAGGCAGACAAAGAAGCATCCAGGTAAGCAGGAATGTACCGGTGCCACCCGGAATATGATAAATCTGGCCTACAAGAGCAATGCTGGCGCCAACGGCAAAAAATAGAAAAACGCTTCCACTTTCGCGCCAGGTTGTACTCGCTTGTTTTTTAATTAGTGTATACCCGCAAAGTATTTGCCCGAGGAGCAGGGGTAAAAAGGCAAAAAAGGTTTTAGTAATTCTGGAAAGTTCGTCCCAGTTGTGCGCCATCATCAGAATAATTCCCAACCCTACCAGAATGGAGCCAATTATTGCAAAAACAATGTAAAGTTGGTTGGGAGAGGCACTGCCTTTGCTTTGATAATAATTCCGGATTTTGTCGGCCGTTTCCGGGGTAATTACGTCCGCCTTTACGAGTTCAGGAATGTCTTTGAGTATGCGCATGTACTATTTTTCCGTTTAGCTATTGCAAATGCAAGGCTTTTTCGGGTGGGTTAACCCTGGTGTTTTGTAATAACGTATTTCTTAATTGTTTTCTATATACTGTATTTCTTTTGTTCAATTAAAGAAAGAGTATAAGACGAGCGACCATCAAAAATCAACTACCTTAAAATTTGGGTTAGAGTGGTGGGATTTGTACAACTTTCGGATAATACTAATTTGCCCACGGTGATAAATTTCGTCTTCTACCATGTGGTATAGGGCCCAGGCCAGATTACATCCCGTAACCGGATCATAATCTTCTATGCGCTTCACAAAATTAGTAAAAGTGATTTTTTGTAAGGCCTCCATCAGCATTCTCCTGGACTCTTTTAATTCTATTATATACGCATCCGTTGGTTGCTTTTTTATTAACTGCGGCAGATAAGGACCCATTTCCATGCCCGGTAACCATTGGTTGTTCTCTTCATCGGTTAACTTTCTACCTTCCACAAATTCAATTCTAAAGTAATGTTCAATGGCTGTTATGTGCGCTAACAAAGCCCCGATTGTATTCCAGCCTTCCTGAAATTGCCAATCTATTTCGGCGGTAGGTATGTTGGCAATTGCTTGGAGCGTGGTAATACGAGCGTCTTCCAAAATTCCGAGTAAATAGTCGATAGAATGGTCCTGCGTTTTGCCAAATTCAATTATAAACCTTCTTTTTTCCATAATGGTACTTCTGTTTTTTAAGTTACTGCATCCGGAAGTAACTTTATAAAATGCTGGTAAAATTAAGCGGTAAATGAGATTAAATAATTCATAACTATTTTCTAAACTGGTGCGGGTACGCCTAAATAATGCCAGATACCATTTATTTTTCAAGCATTATGGTTTTACTTTTTTAGAAAAATATATTCCATTAATAGCGGCAATTAAGCCTTGGTTTACTTGTAATTACCTGATCAATTTCGTATTTTCCTCTCTATAATTCTTCCGTTAATAGATCAGGTTTATTGCTTCCCGAATGCACGGTTGTGCCACCTTTTGCTTTCTGAATGGCTAAGGTTTTTATAAGCTCATTTACTAACTACCCATACCAGTTAAGATAGATTTTAGCCTCCTTATCTAGGCAGCAATTAATGGCAAGCTGTCGAGTCTTGTTCTAAGGACAAAAGAAAAAGTAAATACTGCCCGCCAATTCTTTTTAATGCTGTTTACAATAGGTGAAAACGGGTTGTCTGGAGCGGATGTGCCTAATTTTTTAATTGGCGAACCCTTTACTTTTAATGTTACCCCTGGAACCAGCCGGTACCTGGAAGTAAACGCAACCAATCTTGTTGAGAGTGCCACCGGTAAACAGTATTGCTTCAATAATTTCGTAATTATTCATATTCAAGCATAATGAAACATTTAAACAAAAATTCGGCTATCTGCAATTTTTTATTTCCGGGAAGGAGGCTGTTTATTCATTTTCTTGTGGCAGCTGCTTTTTTCTTTACCGGTTGTGAAAAAGATCTGCTTCACTCAAATGAATTAATTGTGCCTGCTAAAAACTCCAGCCTAAATGCTACAAGTAGTACTACCGGTACGTATGAAGCGGAACAAGGCGTTCTCAATGGAGCAGTAGTAGCCACTAGTCAGGCAGGCTATACCGGAAGCGGATTTGTGGACTACGTTTATACAACCGGTGATTTTATCGAATGGACGGTAGATGCGACAACTGCCGGTTCCTTTTTGTTAAAATTCCGGTATGCCAATGGTGGAACTACCAATCGGCCTTTGCAACTGCAAGTAAATGGAAAAGTAGTTTCGGCTAGCCTTGCTTTTTCAACAACCGGTGGCTGGGCAACTTGGTCAGTTTCTTCACCCACGGTGGCAAATTTAACAGGCGGAACAAATAAAATTCGTTTAACTACCATTGGTTCTAACGGGCCAAATATAGATCATCTGGTAGTTGAGGCTGCTGTCACACAATCAGGAACAATGGAAGCTGAACAAGCCGTCTTGAATGGAGCAGTGGTGGCTATTAGCCAATCAGGTTATACCGGAACCGGCTTTGCAGATTATGTACATGCAAGTGGCGATTTTGTTGAATGGACCGTGAATGCCGCGGCGGCTGGCTCTTTTTTGCTCCAGTTTAGATACGCAAATGGAGGAACCACTAATCGCCCTTTACAACTACAAGTTAACGGAATGGTCGTTTCGGCTAGTCTGGCTTTTTCTCCCACTAGTGGTTGGGGAACCTGGTCGGTTTCCTCTACAACCGCTGATTTAATGACGGGTGCCAACAAAATACGATTAACTACCATTGGTTCTAACGGGCCTAACCTCGATAACCTTACTTATAGCAGCGGCAGTACGAAACACATTCTTTACCTGGTCGATAATGGCTTTAGTAAGCTTCTCTTCCTGAATCAGAAGGACCCATCGAAAAATTGGAAAGTGTCGATTCCTGGCGGCTCGCGCGACCTGCAGTTGGTTGCCAATAACAAGATACTAGTAAGCCACAGCAATGGCGCCGCCGAATACGATCGCATTACCGGAGCCAAAGGTTGGTCAATCAGCACGTACTCGGGTGTTTCTACTGCGCAACGCTTGTCTAATGGCAATACCTTACTTGGTTGGTCAAGGGCAGCCTCCGGAACCACACCTGCCAGAATAATACTATCAGAAATCAATAGCGCTGGTAAGGAAGTTTCAAAGATTACGATCAACAATATCACCACATTTCGCCTTGCCCGTCGGCTATCCAATGGCCACACGTTAATCACCGGCGACATCAACAACGACTTGAAGTATAAAGTGTTCGAGGTTGATGCAAAGGGCATTATCGTTTGGCAGCAACTGCTGTACGGGGGTAAGGGCTACGTTGCCAACCGCCTTACTAATGGCGACACTCGGGCCACAATGGGACCCGTTGGTAATTTGTACGAGCCCGGAAAAGATGACAACAAGGTGCTACAACTTAGCCCAACCGGCACCATCGTTAAGTTTTGGGGCGGCATGGCCAATCACCCGAATGCCAGGCTAAGAAAATTCTCAGGCTACAGCGTTGTTCCCGGCAATGGTAATATTTTGGTTGCTAACTGGCTCGGCGATGGCAACATTGGCACGGGGCCGCACGCAGTGGAATTTGATACCAACAATAACCTAGTATGGAGTTGGGAAGATCATTCTGCCGCTCAAACTATCACTAATCTTCTAGTAATCGAGTAGGCAAGCCATCGGCTCGCGTGGGTACTACGCTATTGAATAATTATTGTACCTTAGTATCTGCCTGTTCAATAGCGCTTACCTATCCTGATTAATTTGTCCTATTTTCCTCATTCTAGGTTAGGTAATGTACTTCTCTCCGAAGAATGAATACTAACTGCTGTACTACTAACTCAGAAGATAAACGGAGGTGAGAAGAGATTAAACTTATCCAAAAACTTATATAAAGGATTGTGTTTCCAGAAAAATTTACTTTATTTAATCTTTAAATACCAAAAGCAATTAACCTTATCATATTTATTTTATTACCGACTACCAACCAGTTACGCTTATCCTGTCTCCACCCCAGAAAATAACCTCTTGGGACTGTTAATTTTGCTTCTTTTTAGCCAGTAGCTCACGCTTGTCATACATATTGCTAGTTATGTTGCGTCCTTTTTCTACTATTTCTTTATTACTGGTAGGTCTTAGTTGCCTATTGTTTTCCTACACTGCCAGGCCTTCCAAAACACCTGTAGGAGTAAGTAATTACACTACTGCAAAAGATGGCACCTCTATATTTTACACCACTGCCGGAAAAGGCAATATTACCCTGCTCTTTGTCCATTGCTGGACCTGTGATCAAACCTACTGGCGTAAACAACTCGATTACTTTGCCCAAAACTATCAGGTAGTAGCTTTGGATTTGGCCGGACATGGTAAGTCGGGTCCTAATCGAAAATCATATACCATGAAGAGTTTCGGCG